>NZ_JANKBZ010000025.1 GCF_024623785.1 Archangium lipolyticum | reverse complement strand
CGTCTCGGGGGTCCACCTCGGCCATGCTTCTGCTACACCACGTCTGCCGTCCCCTTGTCCAGCACCACTTCTCCGGTCACCTCCCCTCTGCCTCCTCATCAACCGAGCCTGGGCGGTGAACGGTTACGTTCGAAGTATGCCCCTTTGGAGGAGCAGAACCCGTGAACGGATGAGAGGGTCTCCGTCTGCGCTCGCGTGCCCCGTGCCCGAGCCTCGGCTTCCACCTGCTCCACCCCCCTCACCCTTTCAAGGACTTCTCGGACCGGAGCCGGTCGACCGCGAAATCGACGAAGGAACGCACCCGCGCATGGGCACGCCGGCCCTCCAGGTACACGACGTGGATCGGAATGGGCGGAGGCTCGAAATCCGCGAGCACGATCTGGAGCTTCCCCGAGAGCAGCTCCGGGGCGATCTGATAGGAGAGCACCCGGGTCACCCCTCGCCCGGCAACCGCTGCCGCGATCGCGACCTCGGCGGTGTTGACGATCAGTTGCGTGGGTGGGCTGACCGTCTGGACCCTCGTCCCCGACGCGAACGACCAGGGCTGCTGTGAGGCGGTGGACGAGAACGTGAGCGCGTCGAAACGCGACAGCTCGGCCGGAGTGCGTGGGACGCCGTGCTCGGCCAGATACCGGGGGGATGCGCAGACCACCCGCCGCACCGAACCCACCCGGACCGCGCTCAACGACGAATCCGGTAGATGAGCGATCCGCACGGCGACATCGAGCCCCTCATCCACGAGGTCCACGACGCGATCGACGAGCAGCGTTCTCGCCGTGACGTGCGGATGGCGGGCCAGGAAGTCGAGGAGGATGGGCGCGACGAACATCCGCCCGAACATCATGGATGCTGTCACCCCGAGTTGCCCGCGTGGCTCGGTATGGGAGCCCGCTGCCGACGCCTCGGCCTCCTCGAGTTCCCCGAGGATGCGCTTGCAGTCCGTGAAGAACCGGCTGCCTGCCTCCGTCAGGCGCACGATGCGCGTCGTGCGATGAAGCAGGCGGGTGCCAATCCGCTCCTCTAGCGCGGCGATGGCCCTCGTCACGGCTGGCGGCGACATCGCGAGGCGCCGGGCCGCGGGCGCGAAGCCTTCTTCTTCCGCCACCGCGACGAACACGCGCAGGGTCTCGAGCCGGTCCACACCATCATTCCGCGACGTGGAACGGTGCATTGTCAAGAACGCGCATTCCGTTCGCGGGCGGCAACGAGCATCTTGCCCATCGAAAGCGAGGCTCATCGCCCATGACCGTCCCCGTCCGTCCCCTCCGTCTCCATCGCCACGCACTGTCCGGCCATTCGCACCGGGTCGAGCTGTTCCTGTCCCTGCTGAAGCTCCCGTCGGAGCTCATCGACGTCGATCTCGCCAAGGGGGAGCACAAGACCCCCGGGTTCCTGGAAAGGAACCCGTTCGGCCAGGTGCCGGTGCTCGAGGACGGGGAGGTGACGCTGGCCGACAGCAACGCCATCCTCGTCTATCTCGCGACACGGTACGACCCCTCGGGGCGTTGGCTTCCGCGAGAGCCGGTCGCGGCCGCGCGGGTGCAGCAATGGCTCTCGGTTGCGGCCGGGCCGCTCGCGTCGGGTCCCGCGGCGGCGCGCCTGGTCGCCGTGTTCGGCACGAAGCTCGACGCCGAGCGCGCGAAGGCGATCGCCACCCAGCTCTACACGGTGCTCGACCCGTATCTGGCCAACAGGAGCTTCCTCGCCGAGGACGCACCGACCCTCGCCGACGTGGCGCTCTACTCCTATACCGCCCACGCCCCCGAGGGTGGCGTGTCCCTGGAGCCCTACGGCAACGTCCGGGCGTGGCTCGCGCGTATCGAGGCGTTGCCCGGCTTCGTGCCGATGCGGCGGACGCCGACGCAGTTCGCGGCCTGAGCCATCGAGCGTGTCATGTCCCAGAGCACTCCACCGAACGCTCCCGGTGCACCGCTGCCGGGTTGGTCCCACGAACGGTCGCCATTCCACGCCGGCGAGCAGGCCGTCCAGGAGCGGGTCGGGATGCGTGCCCGCCTCGAGCAGATCGGGCGCAAGGTCGTCCGCTCGTTCATGCCGGAGCAGCATCGCGAGCTGTTCTGCAAGCTGCCCTTCCTGCTCGTCGGCAGTCTGGATGGTGAGCGGCGTCCATGGGCCTCCATCCTCGTGGGCCGACCGGGCTTCGTGGCCTCGCCCGACCCGCGGACGCTCGTGGTCTCCGCGTTCCCCGGTTTCGGAGATGCCCTGGGCCAGAACCTCCTCCCAGGCGCGCCCCTGGGCCTTCTCGGTATCCAGCTCGAGACGCGCCGCCGCAACCGGATGAACGGAACGGTGGTGGAGCTCGGCGAGGGCCGTTTCGTCGTCCGGGTCGAGCAGAGCTTCGGCAATTGCCCGCGGTACATCCACGCACGGGAGCCCGTCTTCGTGACCGAGCCCTCCCGTGTCACGGAGCCGAGACCCGTGCGGAAGGAAGGCCCGTTGCTGTCCGGTGCGAGCGTCGAGCTCATCGACCGCGCGGATACGTTCTTCATCGCCACGGCGTCACCGGCCGCGCGCGGTGACGAGCCGGTCGAAGGCGTCGATGTCTCGCATCGCGGCGGCAGGCCCGGCTTCGTGCGAGTGACGCAGGAGGCCGGCCGCACCGTCCTGACGGCCCCGGACTTCAACGGCAACCTTCATTTCAATACGTTTGGCAACCTGGTCCTCAACCCGCGTGCGGGCCTGTTGTTCGTCGACTTCGCCACCGGTGGGCTCCTCTCGCTGACCGGCGAGACCGAGATCGTCTGGGATGGGCCCGAGGTCGAGGCCTTCACGGGGGCGGAGCGGCTCCTGCGCTTCCGCGTCACGGAAGGCACGTGGATCGAGGACGGCGTGCCGTTGCGATGGTCCGAGGCGCAGCCCGCTCCGCAGCTCGGCGCCACCGGCTCCTGGAAGGGGCTCGGGCCGCGTTAGCGCGCGGAGGGTGCGGAGGCCCATGTGGAGATACCCGCCTCACTCGCCCTTGGAGGCTCCGCCGTTCACGACCGCATATGCACGCACCGGAAACGTGCCCATTTCGTGAACCCGTGGGGGCGCGGCGTGGAACCGGAATCCGTCCGTGGAAAGCTGCTCCAGCCCACACAGGTGCTCGACGATGGGAATGCCTGCCTCGAGCAACCGCGTGTGTGCGGGCCGCGTGGCATCTCCCATGTCATCGATGTTGACCGAGTCGATGCCAACGAGCCCAGCTCCCTGCTCGGCCAGCCAGACCGCCGCGTCGCGGGTGAGGAATGGTGCGTCGGTACCGTAACGCTCGGTGCCCCAGTGCCGGTCCCAGCCCGTGTGCACGAGTACCGCGCGACCCCGCACGTCGTACGGCGGGAACACGTTCCGGTTGATGGCGCGGTCGCGACTGTCATTCACACGCACCACGAGGCCCGGCAGGTCGGCCACCTTCCCGAGAGGAATCGCCGCGAGGTCCGCGCCCCCAGCGAATCGATGGAATGGCGTGTCGAGGTACGTGCCCGTGTTCGCGACCATCGAGATGCGACCGATGTGGAACTCGGTGCCCTCCGCATAGCGAGCCCGTGAGGACTCCCGCGTCAGGTGCTCGGTTATTTCCGGACCTGGAAGCCCCGGGTAGGTGACCATTCCATGGCGGATGACATGGCTCAGCTCCACCAGCCGCCGAGGTTCCGTGCGCGGCTCGGACCCGCTCATCCCCCGCGAACCCTTGTGAGGCTCGCGAATCAACGCCTTGTGGCGGATACGGACCTCTCCCACCATGAGCAACCCGAGGTGCCGCACGAGCGCCACCGCAAGCGCATCGTCATCGATCTCCGTTCCAGGGATGTCGAGGCGGAAGCCCTCGACCTCCAACCAGCCTCCGTTCTGGAACTCCACCTTCGCATCGAACTGCACGCGCCATTGCCCGGTCATGGGAGCCATCTACTTCCAACCCACACAGTCGCGCTCGGGCTTCATGTCGGTCGGGTCGCCGACCTGCTCCGGCGCAGGATGGCGCTGACGGAAGGTGAAGGCGTGCGGCGTGGGTCCGTTTTCGCGCAGATGCCTCAGACGCTCCATCGCTTCTTCCGCCGTCGGAACATGGCCGGCCGGAATCCACCACATCACCTGATGCGCCTCCGCCGGATGCTCGAACCACTCGCGCCGGCGCGCCATCACCTTCGTGTGCGGCGTGCGGTAGACGTACTCGAACAGCTGCTCGACCGACTCCCAGACCGACATGTTGACGATGAGGTTGGGATCGTCGCTGACCTTGATGTCGGTGGCATTGCCCTCGTCACTCTTGAGGCGCCAGATGAAGCCGGGAGAGGCCTCGGCGAGCGCGTTGATGTGGTCGAGCGCCGCCACGAAATCCGCGAGCTGCGGGCTGTCGAGCGGTGCGACGGCGCGAGCGACATTGAGTTGGGCAATGTGCCAGGTCTTCACGTGTCCTCCAGAATCGAAGAGCCCCCATCCTGCTCCCGCCCGGCGGCCAAGAACAACAGCTTGGAATGTTTCAACGGCCCCAAACAGCACATCGCCACGGAGATGGACCTCTCCGTGGCGTGCACGGGTCCGCGTCGGCACGTTGGGTCCAGGCGCGCATCCCAGCCTTCCTCCATGGGTTGGCCCTGGGGCAGTGCGGACAGGAGCGCGATGGGCTCCGTGGCAGGCATCTCGCGGGCGAAGGGCCCCATCAGCGGCTGGGTCTCCAGGAGGTCGCTGCCCGGGGCGGCGTCCTCCGCTCCAGCGCGTCCTCCAGAGGGACGTCCCAGCGCGGCTCCTCCTCTGGGCGATTCAGGCGCGCGAGGCGCCCACGATCCTTTTGAGTCCAAACGGACAGCAGCGCATAGGACAGATGGGGCCGCCCTGCGGACCTCCGCTCCTTCCCCTTCTGGCTCCGCCCTGATGGAGGGAGCGTTGTGCCCCCCCTGCTTCCCGGATAGCAACCGAGCTATACTTCATCCGCCATGTGGAACGGGGCCACAAGCGCTTGATTGCTGAATACGGCGGAACCAAATGAGCAACATCGTAGGGAGTGGACAAGCATCGACTGGCGGCGGGATGGGCAATCCGAAACAGCCCAACCGCATCGTACAAGCGACCATTCGCGCTGCACAAGCAATCAAAAACACATTCTCGCTGCCAGCACCTCCAAGCCCAAGCACCACCCCAGCCGGATTGTGTGCCTTCTGTGGAAACAGCCTGGCAATGGAGAAGGGGCGGTGCACCGAGTGTGACTCCGATCAGACATTCTACTATCGGCCTGGGTGGAGGATTGCACGAGAGTTGGCTGGCCTGTTGGTCATCCCCATGGGGTTCGCATTGGCCGCCCAACTCTACTCTTGCCACGAAAAAGCACGACAGGCGGAGATTGACAATCTCCGCGAGGAGGGACAACTCCTCTCAGGATTGATTCAAGATGCGACGGCAGTGGATGTTGCCGCTGCGCGTCTTGCTGAGCCCTGCTTGACGACTGATGACGCCGAACCGCAAGTGGCGCCAGGAAGTGCGTGCACAAAAGAAATCCATGATCGATGGGCGGCATTTGACAGTGCATTGGTGACGCTAGCCTGGAAGATCGGGGCAATGCCGATGAAAGAGACAACCTACACTCGCTGGCACGAATTTCGATTGCATTATTTTGGAGGTCAGTTGCCAGACGGTGGGACATTCATCAGCAACAACGCTCTCGAACTTCGGGATGCTCTCTTTGGGCGAGATGCAGCGGGAAGAGAAGTGACTCAGGGGCTGCAATCCTGCGTTGGGAAGGCGTACTTCGATGCGAACTGCGTCGCGGCTGCTACGTTTGCCCAGTCAGCCGCTGTCCGCCTTCGAGAGGCATTCAAACCATTCCTCTGCATGCTTCTTGGAGAAGCCAAGTTGCATCGGATCCGGGTAGCGAAACTGCAATCGGACAAACTGAGCCAGGACGCTCTTGCCAGTTACACGCGACAGGCATCCGCTTGTTCGAAGTATGCCCCTTTGGAGGAGCAGAACCCGTGAACGGATGAGAGGGTCTCCGTCTGCGCTCGCGTGCCCCGTGCCCGAGCCACGGCGGGGGCGCCACCTCCAACTCCACCGGCTCGGCCCATTCCTCGGCCAGGCGCCCCTCTCCCAAGGCCATGTCCTCGCGTCCCCGTTTGCTCCAGCGCCTCGTCCAGCCTTGCGCTGTCACCTGGCTGAAGCCATCGGCGCCGTAGAACATCGCCCCCGTGCGCTGCGTATCCACGCAGTGGGCCGCGGTGAGCACCTTGGTGGGGCGCACCAGGGTGCCCGTGCACCTCCCCTCGTCGTTCAGGTAAGGTGGACCCCTGAGGAGATCCGATATGAGAAGTCTTTCCAAAACAGCGCTGAAAGCCCTTCCCGTAACGCTCATCATCATGCTGACCGCCGCGGTGGCCGTCGCGCAAAAGAAGAACAGCTCAGGCAGCAAGGGCATTTCCATCAAAGGAAATGGAGTTTTCAGCTATTACAACGACGCGGGTTACGGCGCTTGCGGCACCCAGATCAACGCCGCCGCGCAGGAGTTGGCATCCGTGTCCCATGTATACTGGACGGCTGCTTCCCCCGAAAATGATCCTCTCTGTAAGAAGTGCGCCAGGGTCACGTACAACGGGAAGACAATCACGGTGCCGGTGAAGGATAAATGCCCGGGGTGTAACGCAACCACCATCGACCTCAGCCTGCCAGCGTTCCAGAAACTCGCCCATACGGACGTTGGCAGGGCCAAAGGCGCGAGCTGGAGCATTGTCGACTGCTAATCAGCCGGGTGGCGTAGGCATTCATTGTGGACAGTACCGCCCCTGTCAAGCGGCGGACAGGACCCCTGAGGAGCACGTGCCCCACGCCCCTGGCGTGCCCATGGAAGAGGCATGGACTGCTCTTGCGATGTGGTCGTCCTGGGGGCCGGGGCCTCGGGGCTCGCCGCCGCGGACCGGCTGGCCCGCGCGGGTCTCCGCGTGGCCGTGCTGGAGGCCCGTGAGCGCCCTGGTGGCCGGGTGGACACCGTGCGAGATGCCGTGGACGGAACTCCCCTGGAGCTGGGTGCGGAGTTCATCCACGGCAAGCCCTCCGTGCTCCTGAAGCTGGCCCGGCGCGCCGGGGTGAAGGTGGGCACGTGCAACGACAAGCACGCCCTCCTCTGGCGCGGCAAGCTGGCGGAAGGAGACACGTCCTTCGACTTCCTGGAGGATCTCGCCGCCGCCGAGCCCCCGGACCGGCCCGTGAGCCAGTTGCTCGCCGAGCACGCGGGCGACTGGTCCGAGCTCGAGGCACGCATGGCCCGCTCCTACGTGGAGGGCTTCTACGCGGCCACCGTGGAGACGGCCAGCTCACTCGCCATCGCCCGCATGGAGCGCGCAGCGGAGCAACTCGGAGGCATCGCGCCCTCGCGCTCGCTGCAAGGCTATGACCGGGTACTGGAGCCGCTCGTCCGAGGGTTGATGCGCCGGCCGGAGACCCTCTTCTTCAATGCCGTGGCCGAGCAGGTGCGGTGGTCTCCCAAGGGAGTCGAGGTGCGCGCCCGGACGCGCGAGGGTGTACCCCTGGGAACCTTCCGCGCCCGCCGGGCCGTGGTGACGCTGCCCGTGGGCGTGCTCAAGGCCGCCCCTCCCGAGCCCGGCGCGGTGCGCTTCGTTCCCCACCTCCCTGATAAGGAGCGCGCCCTCGCCCGGCTCGAGATGGGGCCACTGATGAAGGTGCTCCTGCGCTTCCGCTCGCCCTTCTGGAAGGAGCGCGAGGACACCCGGCCCTACGGCTTCTTCCATGCCCCTGGCCAGCCCCTCCCCACCTGGTGGACGCTCGAGCCCCTGCGCTCTCGCTACCTCGTGGGCTGGTCCGGTGGCCCCGACGCCGAGGCGCTCTCCCGGCTGCGCGAGGAGGAGGTACTGCGGCAGTCGCTGGAGGTGCTCGGGCGTCTCTTCAAGCTCCCCCGGCGCGCGCTCCACGAGCGGCTCGAGAGCTGGCGCGTCCAGGACTGGCAGCGCGAGCCCTTCACCCGCGGAGGCTATTGCGTCATCCCCGCTGGGGCGGTGGATGCCATGGAGGTGCTGGCCCGGCCGGTTCAGGACACGCTGTTCTTCGCCGGCGAGGCCACCCACCTCGAGGGTGAGGAGGGCACCGTCCACGGGGCGCTGGCCACCGGGCTCCGCGCGGCCCGCGAGGTGCTGGGGCGGTAGCCGCGCTCCGCGCCCTATCCCTTCTGCTCGAGGTGCCTCAACAATCCCAGGAGGCCCAGCACATAGCTCTGTTTTCCAAACCCACCGACCTGTCCGATACACACGGGCGCAATCACCGTATGCCCGCGGAAATCCTCACGGGCATGGATGTTGGACAGGTGGACCTCGACGGTGGGCAGGGCCACCGCGCTCAGGGCATCCCGGATGGCGATGCTGTAGTGGGTGAATCCTCCCGGATTGATGAGGATGCCCTGGGCCGTATCCATCGCCGCCTGGATCTTGTCGATGATGGCCCCCTCGTGATTGGACTGGAAGAACTCCAGCTCGACCGGGTGCCGCCGCGCGACCTCCGACAGGAGGTGGTTGATCTCCTCCAGGGTGTCGGAGCCGTAGATGCTCCGCTCCCTTCTTCCGAGCAGATTCAGGTTGGGACCATGGATGACAAGGATTTTCGCCACGGTTCTTCCTTTCGAGGACCCGCGGGCGGCGTACCACACGATCGTTGGAGCAACAATCGCCCCCGGGGCGGAGTGACTCGTCTCCTGGGATGAACAGGCTCTCGAGGTAAGCGCTTCGAGCCTGCTCGTACCACCCTGCGGGGAGACCTGTACGGAAGTCGCTCTGTCTCACGGATGGATACGACCTGGCAGGCTGGGCCCATGTAGCGCGGGCATGCGCCGTGTCCAGATTGGGTTCCGTGAATCCCCACACCAAGAGCGGGAACTGATTCCAATCATCGTTGGCTTCCAAAAGGAAGGTAGCGAGACATGCGCTTCAGCTTCGAAGAGAGATTGCGGACCCTGCGGACCCCTCCTGTCATCTCCAACTACTTCTCCGGGGAGGGGCAGGCGGACACCATGCTCCCCGAGAGCCTGGCCAGGTATCAGCTCGAATCACTCAAGGCCATTGTCAAACGGGCGTACGAGCATTCGCCCTTCTATCGGGAGAAGCTGACCCGGGCCGGGGTCTCTCCCGGCGATATCGAGCAACTGGAGGATCTCTCCCGGCTCCCCTTCCTGACGAAGGACGAGCTCCGCGGACGGCCCTGGCTCCTGCTGACCTGCGACAAGAAGGACGTCGTGCTCGTCCAGGTGTCCACCGGAACCACGGGCGGTGAAGAGATCTACATGGCGTACACGTGGAATGACTACCTGCTCCACGATCTCTCTCCGCGGTACGCGAAGCTGTTCCCCGTTGGACCGGGCGACGTGTGTCTGAATGCCCTTCCTTATGAGATGAGCACGGCGGGGCTCGCCTTCCACAAGACCTTCATGGATGGTTACCAGTCCACGGTCATCCCCGCCGGCAAGGGAGGCGCCTACTCCACACCCGCCAAGACCCTCAAGATGATCAGGGATTTGCGTCCCTCGGTCGTCGTCACCAGCCCCTCCTGGTCCATGATCCTGGCCGAGGAGGCGGCCAGAGGCTCGTTCGACCTGACGAGCCTGACACTCAAGAAGATGTGGCTGACGGGCGAAGGCTGCTCGCCTGCCTTCCGCAAGCGCGTGGAGAAGATCTGGGGGACCACGGCCAACTACTTCTACGGCTCGCTCGAGTGCGGAGTGCTCGGAATCGAATGTGATGAGCACAACGGGTACCACCTGGCCCAGGCCCACGTCCTCATGGAGATCGTGGACCCCAGGACCGGGGCGAGCCTGCCGCCAGGGCAGATCGGAGAGATCGTCGTGACGGCGCTCCTGCGCTACGACAGTCCGATCATCCGGTTCCGCACGGGAGACCTGGGCTGCCTGGAGACCGCCCCGTGCGCTTGCGGCTCAACGCTCACCCGGTTCCACATGAAGGGCCGTGCGTTCGATCAGATCCACTTCCGGGGCAAGCCGCTCTCGCCCTTTTTCCTGGAGGAGTTCCTGATGCGGATGCCCGAGGTCGGCAACTGGTTCCAGTTCGTCATGCCGGCCTCGGACAGCGCGCGCATCAAGATCCGCTGCGAGTTGGCGGAGGGGGTCCAGCCCTCCGCGGAGCTGGCCGCCACGCTCGCCAGCAGGATGGAGGCCTCGACGGGCCTGCCCTTCGACATCGAGCTCGTCGATCGCCTGCCCCGCCCGACGGCCAAGGCGGTCCGCGTCGTCCGTGAGTGATTCACCCCACCACCGGAGGAATCCATCCATGATCATCGATGCCCACGCACACGTCTCTCCCACCACCTATGGCTCCACGGATCAATACCTGGAGGTGCTGAGCCAGAGTGGTATCGACCAGGCCGTCATCTGCCCGGGCGGCATGCTGGATGTGAGAAAGATGAGCGAGTTCGTGTCTGGCCAGAAGAAGCCAGACACGGTGCCGAAGAACGACTACGTGGGCCAGTGGGTCCAGTCCAGTCCCAGACTGATCGGGATGGCCTGCGTGGACCCGAGCGATCCCCAGGCCGTCGAGAAGCTGGAGCAATACCTGGAGCAGGGGTTCCGGGGCCTGATGGTGTCTCCCCTGGTCCACAAATTCTCGTTCCCGGATGACATGATGGGCGAGCTGGCCACGCTGTGCGGCGAACACGGCGTTCCCATCGTCTCCCACAACGGGTGGAGGCCGGGGGCGAACACCCCCGACTACGTCCAGCTGGCCAGGAAGTTCCCCCGCACGAACTTCATCCTGGAGCACATGGGAGCGCTGCCCACCGACGGGGAGGCCACGGACGCAGCCGCCAGGCTGGACAACTTCTTCCTGGAGACGTCGCTCGGCAGCTACCTGCACATCGTGGAGACAGTGAAGAGGACCGGGGCGAGCAAGGTGATCTTCGGCTCCGAGTACCCCCTCTCCCACCCGGCCCTGGAGATGACGAAGATCCTCCTGCTTCCCATCTCCGCTGATGAACGCGAGTGGATCCTGGGCGGCAACATCCGCGAGCTGCTCCACCTGAATTGAACCACAGGGGAATCACGACCCATGGCCACGTCAGAACGCCTGGAGATCATCAATCAAGTGCTGCGGCATGCACGAGGCTCCGCCTTCTACAAGGAGCGCCTGCCGGGAACACCGCTCCGCTCCTGGGAGGAATTCCAGCGGTTGCCCTTCACGACGAAGGAAGACCTGCGTCGGCAGTCACCGCACGGCCTGGTCTGTGTTCCGAGCCAGGAGTTGCTGCAATACCACGAGTCCTCCGCGACGACCGGCGCTCCCGTCTCCGTCTGGTACAGCGGAGAGGACCTGGCGGAGATCCAACGGCGGTTCTCGGAGTGGGGTGTCGGATTCATGCCCGGGGACCGGGTGCTCATCCGCTTCCCCTATGCCCTCTCCACCATCGGACACTTCGTCCATGCCGCCGCCCAGCACAAGCGGGCCTGCGTCATCCCCGCCGACAGCCGGACGACCATCACCCCGCTGCCTCGCGTGGTCGAACTGTTGCGGAAGTTGCAGGTCACCGTCCTGGCCACCATCTCTCTCTCGGCGGTGATGATCGCCGAGGCAGCGGAGATGGCGGGGTTCGACCCCCGCCGCGACTTCCCCCACCTGCGGGCCATCTGTTGCGCGGGGGAGCCCCTGACCCACTGCCGGCGCCAACTGCTGGAAGAGCTCTGGGGTGTCCCCGTGTATGACAATTATGGGATGACCGAGACGGGTCCCCAGGCCATGGATTGCCGGGAGCAGCAGCTCCATCCCTGGCAGGGCCACTTCTGGATGGAGGTCCTGGACGAGAAGCTGGAGAAGCAGGTGGCACCGGGCGAGACGGGATACCTGGTCGTCACGTCCCTCACGCGCAGGGCCTCGCCGCTGATCCGCTACCTGACCGGGGATCGCGTCCAGCGCCTGGAGCGGCCCTGCGGGTGTGGTGAGAGCTCGACCCTGCGGATCCGCGGCCGGGTGGAAGACCTGCTGTGGAGTGGGGGCAGGCCACTCGATCTCTGGGAGCTGGAGGAGATCGTCTCCCAACTGCCCAGCCGGCGCTTCTGGCGCGTGTCCTCCGAGCCAGATGGAAGGCTGCACTTCGTGGTGGAGAAGGAGCGGGACGGGGACTCGCTGCGGCCAGCCCTGCTGTCCCGGTTGGAGGAGCACCATGGTGTCCGATTGGAGGTGGACCTGGTCCCCAAGGGGACCCTCTACGACCGCAAGGAGCCGGTCTCATTCGGAATGACAGGCAAACCCATCTACGTGTGCGCGTCACAGCCCAAGCCAGAACACCGCTCGTGACGGAGCGGCTCTGATCCAGACGAAATCTCCGCCCGCGTCACTCATCCCGGCACCCCTCGTGCCGCGGGCGGAACACATCCAATGTGAAACGCCGGGGGAGATGAACCATCATGACCGCGATCAGCACCAGCAGTGTGGGTGATGTCATCAACATGCAGAAGCGCGAGCGCATCCGGCTCGAGCGCATCGAGGGAGACCGCAACCGGGCGGAGGAGAGCCACGCCCTCATCGTCTGGTTCGATACGGCCGGGCTGGCTACTCCCAATGACGGCGAGGGCATGCTCGCGCGGGTGGTCAACCTGGCCTACACCGGCGTCGTCCTCTACCCGGACAACCTCGCCGCGCTCGCGCCCGCCATCCCGGCGCGCATGCTCAAGGTCTACCAGGCGCGGAGCCTCGAGGACCTCGAGCGGCTCCAGGCCCTGCCGCAGGGCGGCCAGGACTTCGTGGTGGCCAGCCCGGACGTCCAGGTGCTGGCGAAGGCGGCGGAACAGGGGCTGAAGACGTGCTACCGGGCCTACGTGGATGACGGGGCCAGCCTGCACGCGTCCATCCAGGAAGGCGTCCATCACGCCTACCTGATGATCCGCTTCAGGGATCCCACCAACATCCCGCTGGAGCTGGTGATCGCCTCGCTGCAGGCCACGCACACCGTGCTCATCAAGGAGATCAACACCCCGACGGACGTGGACGACGCCATCGTCACCCTGGGCGTGATGGAGGTGGGCGCGGACGGCGTCATGTTCTCGCCGCGCTCCCACGAGGCGCTGAGCGAGTTCGTCTCGCGGCTCAGCCGGATGGAACGCACGGCGGTGAAGCTGGAGGTGGCCACCCTGGTGCGCAGCGTGCCCATCGGCATGGGCTACCGCAGCTGCATCGACACCACCACGCTCTTCTCCCCGACGGAAGGCATCCTGGTGGGCTCCACCTCCCAGGGCGGAGTGCTGTGCTGCCCCGAGGTCTTCTTCCTGCCGTACATGGAGCTGCGCCCCTTCCGGGTGAACGCCGGGGCCGTGCACAGCTACGTCTACAACTTCGGCAACCGCACGGACTACATGAGCGAGCTGCGCGCGGGCTCGCCGGTGATGATCGTCGACCGCTCCGGGGCCACGCGCCGGGGCAGCGTCGGCCGGATGAAGACGGAGGTCCGCCCCCTGCGCCTCATCGAGGTCGAGTTCGCGAGCGGCGAGCGCATCAACGTCATCATGCAGGACGACTGGCACGTCCGGATCTTCTCGGACGAGGCGAAGCCGCTGAACATCACCGAGCTGAAGCCCGGGGACAAGGTGCTCGCCCACCTGGCCCTGCCCGGCCGGCACGTGGGCATCAAGGTCGACGAACACATCATCGAGACCTGAGCTCCTCCCCCGCTCCGACACCTCATTCCAATCACTGGAGAACTGTCATCATGAATGGAGTCGCCAAGCAGATCCGCTGGTCGCACTTCCTGGACCGGCGGAGCGGACGGGGGATCATCGTCCCCATCGACCATGGATTGTCGATAGGGCCGGTGGAGGGGCTGGCCAGCGTGGAGCAGGTGTCCCGTTGGATCGGGCACTCGGGCATCACGGGCATCATCGCCCACAAGGGCATGGTGGAGCGGCTCGGAAGCCACGGCCTGCTGAAGGGGCTCGGCGTCATGGTCCACCTCAATGGCATGATGTCGCTGGCCTCGATGCCGGATCGCAAGGAGCGGTTGACCTCGGTGGAGGCGGCGCTCCGTCTGGGAGCGGATGCGGTCTCCGTGCAGCTCAACTTCGATGGGACGAATGACGCTCACAACCTGACCCAGCTCGGGGCGGTGGTGGACGAGGCCCAGCGCTACGGCATGCCCGTGCTGACCATGCTCTATGACAAGGTCGCTTGCGACGGGCAGGAGCGCCGCCTGAGCAGGCTGCGTCACCTGATGCGAGCCTGCGTGGAGCTGGGCACGGATGCGCTCAAGCTGGCCGCGCCCGATGATCTCTCGCTGATGCCCACGCTGCTGGACGGCATCCGGGAGCACACCGCCGTGTTCTTCGCGGGTGGGGCGGTGCGCTCGGAGGAGGAGATCCTCATGATGGCCCAGGAGGTGGTGAGCTGCGGCGCCACCGGGCTGTGCGTGGGGCGCAACATCTTCCAACGGGAGTCCGCCCGCGCCACCCTCACCCGCCTGCAGGAGGTGGTCCTCGGGAGTCACGACCCCGTGCTGGAACCGACCGTCTCCTGGTCCCTCCCCATTCGCTCCCAGGTCCGGTGGTCATCGGTGGCGGAGGAGGTGGTGAAATGAAGCCCACGGTGATGCGGGCACCTCTGGGTGGGTGGGCAGTCCAGAGCCCGCGACGCCCCCTGCTCGTCAAGAAGTTCGGCGGTACGTCCGTGGCGAGCATCGAGCGCATCCGGAGGATCGCCCGCCTCGCTCTGGAGAGTCAGCGGGTCGGCAACGACGTGGTGGTGGTGGTCAGTGCCATGGCTGGCGAGACGGATCGCCTGCTGAAGCTGGCCCACCAGCTGCTCCCCATACCGGACTCCCGGGAGCTGGATGTGCTCGCGTCGACGGGGGAGCAGGTGTCGGTGGCGCTGACCGCCCTGGCCATCCAGGCGGAGGGAGGACAAGCCTTCTCCCTGTTGGGGCACCAGCTCCCGGTGCTCACCGACAGCGCTTTCACCCGGGCCCGTATCCAATGGGTGGAGCAGAGCCCCATCCGCCGAGCCCTCGGGCGGGGGCAGATCGCCGTGGTCGCCGGATTCCAGGGAGTGGATCCCGAGAGAAACATCACCACCCTGGGGCGTGGCGGTTCGGACACCACGGCGGTGGCGGTGGCGGCCGCACTGGAGGCGGATGTCTGTGAAATCTACACGGACGTGGACGGTGTCTACACGGCCGATCCCCGTATCTGTCCCGCCGGCCGGAAGCTGCGCGCCGTTCCCTACGAAGAGATGCTCGAGCTGGCTTCCCTGGGGGCCAAGGTCCTCCAGGTCCGCAGTGTGGAGATCGCCATGAAATACGAGGTGCCCGTGCACGTACGCAGCACGTTCTCGGAGGAGGAAGGGACCCGGATCATCGCCCGGGAGCAGATGCTCGAGGCCCGGAGACTGACGGGGCTGGCCTGCGAACGGGGTCAGGCCCGGGTGGAGCTGCTCGGCGTGGAGTGCCGCCCGGAGCTGGTGGCGGAGCTGGCGGACCTGCTGGCCGAGCTGAACGTGAGCGTGGACATGCTCTGCCATGCCCAATGCGGACCGGAGAGCTCCCGGTCGGACATCGCCTTCAGCCTGCAGGAAGGAGAGCTGCTCCGCGCCCGCAAGGACCTGGAGCAGTTCTCGGACAGGCTGGGAGCCCGTGAGCTGCGGGTGTCGGGCGGCCTGGCCAAGGTCTCGCTGGTGGGCATCGGTCTCCGCTCGGATCCGGGAATCGCCGCCCGGCTGTGCCGCGGCCTGAACCAGCAGGGCATCCCCGTGTCCGGCCTGGTGGTGAACGAGCTGAGGATCAGCTGCCTCCTCCGGGCGGACGTGGCGGATCAGGCCGTCCGGCTCCTGCACGACCTCTTCGGGCTCGCCGGCGACACGTCCGTCGAGCCCCTCACCTCCAGCGCGCCCGCCTGAGGGGTGGACGCGTGAGGAGTACGCACCGGGCGCCCCTTCCTTCGGGGCGGCCCGGTGCGGCATCAGTTGGGGTGGTGGCCACCCATCGAGCCTGGCAGCACGACCTCCTGCAGTTCCATCATGCCCAGATCCTCGTGGTCCAGGATGTGGCAGTGCATCACGAATCTGCCGATGTAGCGCTCGTAGCGGGTGCGTAACTCGAAGGTCTGTTCCGGCCCCACGAAGAGGGTGTCCTTCCAGATGTCCTTTCCATTGCCCAACACCACCTGGAAGGGATTGACGTGGATGTGGAAGGGATGGCCCTGGATGGGTGAGGAGGAGACGATCCACCTCTCCGCCGCTCCCAGCTCGAGACGGCGGGGAGGGGCGTTCGGATCGAATGGCTTGCCGTTGATCAGGAACTTGGGCGGATTGACACTGAGATCGAAACTGAACGCCACCCGCTGCTCACCGGTGAGCTCCTCGTTCTTGATGGGCTCGAAGGGCACCAACTTCTCCAGCGCCTTCTCTTCGGGCAGTGGCATCGGGACGACGCTCCTGCCCTCCACCACGATGCGAGCCAGGACCTTGCGCGTCTCCGCCACGCCATTCAGCGAGCGCTCGGGGGGGCTCGCCTCGTCCACCAGCAGCCACGTCTCCGGACCGAGGCCAGCCCTCACCATCACGTCCACCCGGTAGCCGGGGAACATCTCCGTCTCCTGGACCTCGTCGAGACGGCCGGTGGTGATGCCATCGTGCGCGATCTGGTACTGGTTCATCACGGTCTGCGGCTCGTTCTCGCGCACGAGTCTGAGGTGGAGCGACTCCATGGTGCCCCCGTGGATGAACCTCCAACGCTGCACCTCGCCCGCCCTCATCTTGAAGGTGGGCAGGAATTCACCGTTGATGAGGGTGCGCAGGCCGGACTGCTCCCAGCGCCCCGGGATGAACACCTGGGCGCTCTCCACCATGTTGGCCTGTTTGCCTGGCTCATAGGGATCATTGATCAGGGCATAGGGGATCTGCTGGAAGAGGAAGATCTTCTCCTGGGCGGCCTTGATTTCGGGAACCTCGTCGATGTCGCCGCGGACGATCAGGGCACCGGCCAGACCACTGGAGACCTGGAGAGCCACCGAGCCGTGCTTGTGGGGGTGGTACCAGAAGGTACCCGCGGGGTGGTCGGCGGGAATCTTGATCTCGAACTCGAACTTCTGATGGGGGCTGATGGCCAGCAGCACGTTGTCCGAGTTGCCCACGGGAGACACGTGCAGCCCGTGGGTGTGGAGGTTGGTGGTGTTGAAGCCATGCGGGATGTTGGGATCGGAAGGGGGGGGCTGCAGTTCCGGCGGGAGATGGTTCTCCAAGAGGACGTGCAAGGTGTCCCCGGGCCGCACCTCGATGGTCGGTCCGACGAGCCCGCCGTTGTAGGAGCGCAACTTCACGATATCCCACTCCTTGCAGATGCCCTGCTCCATGACCCGGCAGATGCGGTTGGTGGCATACTTGACCTCCAGCTGCTGGGAGATGTCCCGGGTCGGCTGGGGCCAGGGCCAGGGCCGTGGTTTCTTGGGAGCGGCACTGGCCACCGGGCCCGCCAGCACTCCGGCGGTCAGCAGCAGGAGGCCGTAACTCCAGAGAGTCCGTAGCCACCGCTGCGTTGGATGACACACGGCGCGAACGCGCCGCTCTCGCTCTTCGCCAATCCGCTTGCTCTCGAGCCCCAAAGCCATTCCTACACTTTCTCCCTCTGGCATCCAGCCAGACAGGGAGGCGCAAGGTAGAATGGCTCCAGAACCTTCATCAGACATAAACGCGGGAGTTTTACCTGGCGGACTGCCACAGCGTGTTCGAGCGGAAAGTCCCTTCCCCAACGCCTTGAATTCGATAATCGATTGCCCCACGGCCCGAGGAGTTGGGGCAGGAATGCGCGCATTGCTCACAACCCCGAAAGGAAGCTGTCGAGCACGGTGTTGAACTTCTCCGGCTGCCCCGAGCTGGGGGTTCTCGCACCAAGAAGGAAGCACTGGGCCAGCTTCCCGAGGGCACACTGGGACGCACCTTCGTGGGCCATCTACTTCGCCCAGAGCGCGAATTCGAGAGCGCCAGGCCCTCCTCGATGACCGTCCAGGCCTGAGGCCGCGGCCCCAGCGCCCTCCACGCTCAGGGCACGCCGTCCTGGACCTGCGCCTCGTTGCCCTTGCCGTGATGCCCGCAGCCGCACGCGGGTTTCTTCTCCGCGTCGGCGGTGGCGGCATACGAGCAATGCGGACACTGACAACCCTTGCCCGCCGCGGCCTGCGCGGAGCCGTCCTCCGCACTGGCGTGGCGCGAGCAGCGGCAGGCCTTGAGCTCGCCCTGAGCCACCTGCGGGGTGGTGCTGGCGGCGGCGTCCTCACGGGATGCCGTCTGGCTGGTGGCACAGCCGGTAAGGATAGACAGGGTAGACGTGGAGAGGACCAACAACAGCGTGCGTACGCTCATGTCGTGACTCCTTCGGGTGAGAAGGGGGAATCACGAAAGGATGCCAGAAACGCCAGATGAAAGCGCATCACCCACCCCGCGAATCCCGTGGCGATGAGTCAGGCAGTGAACCTTGTCGCCGCAAATCCTTGCGAGAACCCAGAGGAAAGGGGCTCCCCCTCGCGGGAGATAGCCCCCGAGACGTCAAGCCGCGCGGGCGCGAGCTACCAGGCCCACGGGTCATACACCTCGGCCGCCATCCAGGCTGCCGCTGGACACCAGCACCTTGCCACCGGGCAGCAGTGTCGGATCCATGACGAGTGAATGCGACGTCCGTCCCGCTTTCCTCATTCCCTCCCCTCCTCCCACGGCGATTCGTCGGGTATCGGGAGAAGCGGGCTCGCGAGTGTTTCCCACCCGGCAGCAGTCCTTCGCCACACCCGCTCAGGGGACCACCTCGTAGAGGTGCGGCTCGAACTTCTCCACCAGCGCCGCTGCGGCCCACATGTGCGTCTGCGCCTTCGGGTCGCGCAGCATGGCCTCGAAGTGTGCGCGGCTCGCCCACTCCAGCCCCCGGTGGATGTACGCCGAGATGAACCCCGGCAGAATACGCAGGTAGTTGGAGGTCCTACCGGCTCTTGCTGCTTCGCGTGGCCGTGAAATCAATACCTGGAATCGCCGCTTGCTTGGTAGAGGAGACCTGCCTTTCCGCCGTCTCGTCCATCAGGAGCAGCGACACCATGCGTGGTCATGAGTTTTTCCCGATCCATTGGCAACAGGGATTGGGTGCGAGTCTTGCCGTGTGGCTGGTTTTCACGGCGCTACAGACCTCCTGCTCGGGGCAGGTCGAGCCCCAGACGCGAGATGACGCGGACGCGCTGGCTCTCCAGAGCACCCGACAGGAGGTAGTCAACGTAACCACCGCGGGTGCGGCACAAGCCGCGGACCTCGCCTTCCTCGCCAGCGGCACGTCCTTACGGACCTTCTACGTGAGCAAGAGCGGTAGCAACACGGACTGTCTGTCCAGGGCCACGGCCTGCCGTACGCTCACCCGGGCCCTCTCCTTGATGACCCGGCCGGGCGACAAGGTCATCGTGGTGGGAGCGTCGACGCCCTATTCCGAATCCGTTTCGATCAACCCCGACCGCGGTGGCACCGCCGCGAATCCCAAGTACATCCTCGGCGAGACGTCGAACGGGTACCGCGCGGTGATCGCCCCGTCGAACGGAGCGGCCCTCTCCTTCAACTCGTCCTACTGGGTCGTCGACAACCTCACCATTGATTGTCAGGGGGCCGTCGGCCCCGGTGTGCATGTCCTGTCGTCCAATTTCCTCAACCGCACGCCCACCTCGGCGCATCACGTCGCCCTCCGGAACCTGCGGATCTCCCGGTGCCAGAGCTCCGCCATCGAGCTCCGGTACGCGGAGGATGTCCTGGTCGAGGGCAGCGAGCTCACCAACAACCGGAAGACCGACACCACCGGCTACCGCCTGGGCTCCCATGGTGTCACGCTGAACAAGGGCACGAAGCGGGTGCTGCTCCGCAACAACAAGGCCACGGGCAATTCCGGCGATGGAGTCCAGTGCCAGGGACGTGAGCAGGAGAGCGACCTCGACGCCTACTGGGACGTCCGCGACCTCACCATCGAGAGCAACGAGTTCGCCAACAACGACGAGAACGCGGTCGACATCAAGTCCTGCCAGGGCGTCTCCATCATCGGCGCGAACTACTTCCATGACCACAAGGCGGAAGAGGACATCGAGGCCGAGCCCAGGTTGAGCGCGAAGTCCTGCGGAGGGAGCGCCATCCTCCTCCACTATGCCGCCCAACGGGTCCTCATCGAGGGAGCGCAGCTCGCCTGGAGTGGAAGGGGCATCACCGTGGGCAACGAGTACTTCGAGGTCACGGACGTCGCCATCCGGCGCAATGAGCTCTACGGCATGAACCAGACCCGGTGGCAGACTCCCAAGGGGCTCTGGCGGGTCAACTGCGGTGATGGAATCGCCGTCAACCGTGGCTCGCGCATTGACATCTACCACAACACCCTGAAGGACATCGCCCACTCGGGCATCCTCGTGGGACACGACACCTACTACCGCGGCGATGCGAGCGGACCGAACACGGTCCTGGGCCCGGCGAATGCGGTGCGTGCCTGGAACAACATCCTCTCGGACGTGAAAGGACTGCCCGCCGTCAACCGCTTGAATGGGACGCAGCTCGCCGGAACGGAGGGAGGGTTCCTCGACTACAACGTCGACAATACGCCGGGCCGGTACAGTGATTACAACCTCTATCACGGGGCGCGGGCCGCCCTCTTCCGGCGCTCGGCGGGGCTGACCGCCACGACCCAGACGTCCGCGCTCGTGAACCTGGCCACCTGGCGGGCGCAGACAGGAATGGACCCTGCCCCCACCAGCCTCGAAGCGGATCCCCGGTTGGTCCATGGCAATGTCTCCACCAGCAGTGGTTGGCGGTATCGCTGGCACATCCAGTTGGGTCAGGGCTCGTTCGCCCTCGACAGCGCCCTCGTCGATGCCGGAAACACCGGGACGCACTGCGCTGGCGGTCCAGACCGTGGCGCCTACGAGAGCGATTGCAACGCGGGCGGGGGCAGCGGCGTGTTCAAGGCGGCGGACGGGAGCTGCCTCTCCATCAGTGAGGATGCCGTCTCCGTCGATAGCACCTGCTCGCCCTACTCCTCACAGGTCCAGAACGCGGAGCTCCAGCTCGAGACGGTCGCGGAGAACGGGTGCCCTGTCCGGGGTGGAGCGGATGCGCCCCTGACCCCCTTGGTTCCCGGCTACTGCAACCCGAACATGCCGTCTCCCGAGTCCTCCACCTGGTATTACTGGGCGACGCTTGGCAACGAGTTGAGCGAATGCCTCTTCAACGAGCGACACTACCCGCAGGGCGATGCCGAAATCCACCTGGGCAGGTGTGATGACGTTCCCTCCGTCTTCAGGTTCGACAGGGGACAGATCTACGTACAGCCCCGGGACAGCCTCGTGCCTCGTGGTGATTGCATCTACTACGACCCGTACGGATACGACGAGGTGGCGGTGGATGAGTATGGCTGCTGGCGCCCGTCCGAATGGGAGGTGCGGAGTGATGGCTCGATCTACAATGTCTCCGCGGGAAGGTGCCTGGCCACGGATTGGCAGTACGGTCTGGTCATGGCGGACTGCGACGGCCACCCCTCCCAGATGTGGTCCTGGTCCGGCACCCTCCGCAGCCCCGGTGGCCACTGCGTGGAGACCTACGACACCCCCGAGGGGACCCGGCTGCGCCTCAACGCCTGTGACGACTCCGCGGCCCAGCAATGGAGCTACGTGGGCCTGGACTGAGTGAAGCGGCCGGATGACGACGGCGACGGGGTGTCCGCACCCCGTTGACCTGGACGGCACCCGGTGGGGCAGGCTCTACGAATCGTCTGACACCCTTCTCGGACACCCGGCACTACGGTGCCGGTGCGCCGGAATCCGAAGCGCCCTGGCTCGGGGTCCGAACCCGCTCCACGCGGCGCCTCGCCTCGACCAGCTTGACGAACTCATCGCTCACGGTGTGGTCGTGCGTCTCCGCCGCGCGCGCCACCAGCTGGTCCTGCAGCTCCCGGGCCTTCTCGGGAGGGAGCAGCTTCGCCAGCAGAAAGTAGACACCCCTGAAGCGGGGATCATCCACGTGTTCGATGATGCGCGCGTTGCCCGGCCCCAGGAACGTCTGGGCGATGAAGAAGTCCTGGAGCTTGTCGTGTCGGAAGTGCCATTCGCGCCCCTCCATCCCATCGGCGCCCTTCCATTCCCGGCGTACCACCATCTTGAAGGCCTCCATCCGCAGCAGCTCCTTGCCAAACTTCTCTTCCGCGATGGCTCCACGGTCCTCGAGCTTCATCCGGTAGGCCTCCTCCGCGAACGCCTCCAGGGGGAACTCCTCCAGGTTCACCTCCTGATAGTCCCGCGCCATCAGCTCGTACTGTTGCTGCTGGAGGCGGAACAGGTCCGGCGGGTGCCCCTCGGCCAGCATCCGCGCCACCACGGTGAGGTCCATCGGGTTGGAGAGCACCTCCAGCAGACTCCGGCGCAACTCCTCCGACTGCCTGGGAGTGGGAGACAGCGCCAGCAGCAGGAAGTTTTCGCAGGCCGCTAGGTAGGTCGCGCCCCGAAGCCGGGCACTGCCTTCCAGCAGCGGCTCGCGGCTGAGGAGGAACTCGCGCACCTGCTCCTCGGTGAGTGACTGCAACTCGTACAGGCTCGCTGTGGCTGGCGGCGTCCACTCCATCCGCTGCGTCACCAGGAGGATGTTGCCGTGGAACTTCGGCTCCACGAACTGGACGATGCGTGCCCGGGTATCCGCCGCCACCTCGTTGAGCCCATCGATGTAGATGTCCAGCGCCCCGCTGTAGATGATGCTCTGCAGGAAGCTGGTGTCCCGGGCGTGGCCTTCCAGCTTCGCTTGGATGGCCTCAAGGACCCCCTGCTTGCAGCGCTCAGCCGGCAGGTACACCGCCAGCGCGTTCGAGCCGCTCAGCAAATACTTGATGAACATCGACTTGCCCAGCCCCGAGGCCCCCTCCAGCACCACTTGGCCCCTCAGTCGCGGGAGGGCATGCAGCAGGGGCTTCCGCTGTCCCGTGGCGACAACGCACACCTCGGAGCGCTCGAAGTAGGCCGCCGGAGAGAAGCGCCCAAGGTCGGCATCCGCGAGCAGCAGCCGGTGGAAGGGCCCCAGCAGCCGGCGCCGCAGGAAGGGCAACCACGTGAGCAGCACGCCCACGTACCCGAAGCCCAGAATCCTGCGCACCCACGGGTTCCAGAAGAACACGGCCTGCACCTGCGCCGAGCGGGGGTAGAAGAAGATGAGCAGCAGCCAGAAGCCCGCGTGCGCCGCCCAGGCCCACCCCACCACCCTCGGCACCGCGGACAGTCGATGGATGGAATCGAGGGCCGTGTGCACACTCGCCGCCCGCGTCGGCTGGGAGTCCCTCAGGTTCTTCTCGTGGAGTTCGAGCAACGCGCGGTCCTTCTCCTGCCACCTGCCTCGGCCGAAGAGGGCCACCTGCGCGATCTGCCGCGACAGGTCCTCTTCCAGGAGCGGGAACCTCTTGGCGTACGACCAGAGTTCTGCGAAGGCCCGCAGGGTCGCCCGCGCCTCCTCAAGGGAGAGTTCCTTCTTCCGGGGAAGCGTGGTGGACAACCGCCACCCGAGCCACCGCAGCACGCGCTCCACCTGGGGCTCGCCTCCTCCCAGACCATGCGCCAGCGCCAACCACATGGGGCGCCCGGCGGGATTCCTGCCCTTCACCGAGGCCAGGAGCGCAACGTCCTCAAGCTTCAGGGGGCCCATGGCGACGAGGGCCTCCCATTCCGCCGAGAGGCCGAGTATCACGTCCTCGTCCAGGAGCATCGGGTCCTCGTCCAGGAGCATCGGGTCCTCGTCCAGACGCATGATGATGCGGGAGGCGTACTCCCGGGCGCCCAACTGCCCCAGGGCGCGCGCGGCGCCGGCACGAGCGGACGGGTGCGCGTCCTCCAGCATCTCGCCGATACGGGGGATCTGCTCCCGGACACCCAGCTCTCCCAACGCCATCGCAGCCTCCCCACGAACATCACCGTCCGGGTCCCTCAGCAGCTCGACGATGCGGGGAACCTGTGCCTTCGCGTCCTCGCCCATGATTGACAGCCCGGCCAGCGTGCCCATGCGGACCGCCGGGTCCGGGTCCTTCAAGCCCTGGGCCGTCTTCGCGGCGAGCTCGCTAAGCGGAAGACCCACCATCTCCCTCCCTTCCTCCTGGATCATTCGCATGCCCTCACGGACCTCCGGATCCTGGTCCTCCACCAGCGCCTCAAGGCTGGAAAGCGAGCCGAGGTTGGGAAGCGAGTCGAGGCGGGGGACCTGCGCTCCGGGGGACTCGCCCATGTTCTCCAAGGCTCGCGCTGCGGCCTGACGGACATTCTCGTCCGGATCCTCAAGCAGTGTGCTCAAGCGGGGGGCCTGCTCCCGGGCCGCCGCTCCCATGTCCCCCAGAGCGCGCGCCGCGATCCAACGGACCTTCCAGTGCGGGTCCTTCAGCATCTCTCCGAGAAGGGGGACCTGCTCCCGGGCGGCCTCTCCCATCTTGCCCAGGATCTCCGCCGCTGTCTGACGGACCGAGTCGTCCGGATCCTTCAGCATCTCGCCGAAGAGGGGGGCCTGCTCCCGGGCGGCCGCTCCCATGTTCTTCAAGACCGTCTGCGCGGATTGACGGACCGAGGCGTCCGGATCCTTCAGCATCTCGACGAGGACGGAGGCTTGCGTCCGGGTGACCTCCCCCATCTTCCCCAGGGCCCGCTCCGTGGCCTGACGGATCCTCCCGGCTTGCTCCACCCACAGCAGGCCGACGAGGCTCCGGACCGTGTCCGCGGAGGCCTCGCCCAAGGTCCCCTGGGTGATGAGGACTGCCTTCCAGAGATTCCCGCGTCCCGCGCGCATCGCCCGCGTCGCGCGGGGCGATTGGAGGAAGTCCTGGAGCTGCTCGCGGACCTGGGGAACAGCCTCCACGTCCTCGACCAGTGTCACCAGGGTCCAGGCCACCACCTCGTCGTCGGCGTCATCCAGGGCCGCGAACAGTCCCCGGACGTAGGACTCCTCCGCGTGGTCCACGGCCGCCCGCCCCACGCCACCGAGTGCCACACTCGCGGCGAGCAACAGCAGCAACACGTTTCGTCCGCGCATGGGACCTCCTCTTGAGTGGTCGCCGCCCATCCCCTCCTCCCGGAGGCTCGGACCCTGGACAGGCGCCTCATACTCTCGGCCCGATGGCTGGCGCGCGACCTGTCGTTCTCAGGAGAAGATGCGCCAGGAGGTGGAGTCGGCGGCCACCCGATGTGACCGGAGACGCGGCTCTCCGCGCGCCCATCCCCTAAAAGAGGCTATCCACATCCACCTTCCTGTAACCGGCGGGGACCTCGAAGAGGGAATCGGGCTGCTTGCCCAGTTTGATATCGGTGAGTTCCATGGTGTTGCCTTCCGCGTCCTCCGTGCGCACAGGGTGGCCGCGGCCGAGTTCGGGGGCGATCCACACCCGCATCTCTCTCAGTCCCTGGGTGGGGTTCCTGGGCACCATGTGCCACTTCTGTGCGGAAAGACCACCCACGCGCTCGGTGCCCAGCCGCTCGCAAGTGTAGTCCGCCCGGCCGGCGCAGGGGTCTTCGCTCTCCTGCATCCGATGTAGCGCGGAGAGTCCCTGGAATCCGGGCGGGAGGGCGGACAATTCCGTGGCTATCTTCTTTTGAGGTATCCATACCACCACCTTGCCGGTCCTCAGGTCCGTCAGTCCGACGCTCTCGATACCCCACACCTGCGATTCCACCCGCATCCGGTCGTTGCTCACGTAGAGCTTTACGTGCGTCTGCCCCAGCTCCGGTATGCGAATGACGTGCGTCGCCGAGAACTCGACCGACCCATCCTGCTTCGCGGACGCGGTGCCGACCGCCGTACAGGCCGCCAGGGCCAGGATGACTCGTCTCATGTGCACCCTCCCCACCTTCACCATTCCATAACACGCCGAGCCGCACCGGCTGGCCCGCCCTTCTCGCGAGCGCGGCCACTGGCTGGTAGGGCTTGCCGTTAGGCAATCCCCCAATCGAGCACTCCCCCGACGAACCGGTGGCCCTCGCGTGTCTAGAGCGTGGTGTGCGCTTCGAAGCGTTGCCACCGCCCACACAAGCATAGGTGGAGTCAATTCCTCAAGGCCGCCGCCCTCCGAGGGGCCCGGGACGAGGCGCCAGCCGAAGAGGCCCACGGGCCGCCGTCCCGGAGGACAACCTGGACACAAGAAGCATGAGCGCGCGCTGCTGCCGCCCGAGCAGGTGCAGCGCGTCGTGGAGTTGGTGCCCGAGGAGTACCAGGGTTGCAAGCGACGGCTGCGGGGGCAGGACAGCGCGCCCCGGCGTCACCAGGTGGTGGAGGTACCGCCCCTGTCGGCCCTTGTCACCGAGTACCGCTGCCATGTACTGCAGTGCCCTGGCTGCGGGGTGGTGACGCGCGGGGAGGTGCCCGCGCACGCGCGCAGCGTCTTCGGTGACAGGCTCGCAGCACTCGCCTCGTTGTTGGTAGGCAAGTACCGCCTCTCCAAGCGGCTGGTGAAGGACGCTTTGTCAGACATGCTGGATGTCGAGTTGTCGGTGGGCAGCGTCAGCAACCTGGAGGGCGAGATGTCGGACGCGCTCGCGCCAGCGGCGGCCGAAGCCCTCGCCTACGTGCGGGCCTCACAGGCGGCCAATGCCGACGAGACGGGGTTCGCGCAGGGCCGTGAGGGCGGCCGGGCCGCTCGCGCCTGGCTGTGGGTGGTGGCCACTGCGCTGGTGGTGGTGTTCCACATCGCCAGAAACCGCGGCGGCAAGGTGGCCCGTCATCTGCTCGGCGCGGACTTCGCGGGATTCCTCACCACCGACAGGTGGAGCGCCTACGAGTGGGTGGACGCAGGGCTGCGGCAGCTGTGCTGGACTCACCTCACACGAGACTTCCAGGGCTTCATCGACAGGAGAGGAAGGGGCGAGCGGATAGGCCGGGAGCTCATGCGTGAGCGCAACCGCTTCTTCAAGTGGTACCACCGCGTGCGCGACGGCACCATGACACGCGAGCACTTCGAGGAGCGCATGCGCGGCGTGGAACGCCGAGTCGGTCAACTGCTGCGCAAGGCGGCGCGGCGGGCGGAGAAGAAGACTGCCGGCATGGCCCGGGAAATCCTCCAGTGGGAGAAGTGCCTCTGGACGTTTGTCGATGTGCCGGACTTGGAGCCCACCAACAACTTCGGCGAGCGCTGCATCCGGCACGCCGTCATGTACAGGAAGACATCCTTCGGCACGCAGAGCGAAGAGGGCAGCCGCTTCGTGGAGCGCATCTTCACCGCCACCACCCTCTAGCTGCAGGGCCGTGACGTGCTCGAATTCCTGACCGACACCCTCGCCGCGCACCGTCGCGGCCTGCTCGGGCCTTCGCTCCTACCCACCGCGCCCGTACCTCAGCTCGCTCTCACCGCCTGAGCTGGTGAGCGGTACAGGTGACCTACTACAACGACGCGGGTTACGGCGCTTGCGGCACCCAGATCAACGCAGCCACGCAGGAGTTGGCCGCCGTGCCCTCGAACTAATGGACGGCTGCTTCCGCCCAAAATGATCCTCTCTGTAGGAAGTGCGTCAAGGTCACGTACAACGGGAAGTCAGTCACGGTGCCGGTGAAAGATAAATGCCCGGAGTGTGGCTCAGCCACCATCGACCTCAGCCAGCCAGCGATCCAGAAAGTCGCCAATACGGACATTGGCTAGGCCAAAGGCGTGAGCTGGAGCATTATCGACTGCTAAAACACCGACCGGTTTGATAGAAACCTCAATGATTCCAGCCATTTGCAATGACATACGCAGTGTCGCTATCGCACCAAGTGGCTGTTTTCCTTGAGAAAAGGTCCATCAAACCATTCGGTGTTCTAGGGGATATCCGCCGTAGCACTTTTTTGCGGCGGGGCGCGCCATCAGCCGGGCGGAGTAGGCCTTCCGCGTGGGCAGCTCATCTCCGAGCTGCCCGACCCGGTGGGCCAAGTAAAGCACGCCGCCCAGCACAACGTCAGCCGCGGTGAAGGTGTTGCCGACGATGTACTCGCGGCCCTTCATGCGCTCCTCAAGCACCGCGGCGACGGCAAAGCCGTGATTTCCTCGAGGACCTCGATCATTTGATGACGAACTCGATCGGATAGTGGTCGCTCACGAGCTTCATGGCGTCTAGGGATAGGTTGAACCTCTCGGTCAGATACGCGGTGCGAGCCTGCGCGGTATTCGCGCGCATCTTATCGCCTGCCACGACGGCTCGGTCGTAAGGGCAATCCGCCTTACCGACGGTGGTGTTGATGTCGTCCCCGATGAGCCAGGAGAACCGAGGGTCCGTGCGCAAGGGATTCGTCGCCCAGTGTTTCTTGGCGAAATAGGCGCATCCTGCGTTCATGTTCCCCATGATCACGCCGTTCTGGATGGTCCAGCGCTTCACGGCGTCGTCGTAGACCTTGACCAGGGCTCCGACCTCCTTGACCGCCGACGCGGGGTCCGTGTTGATCGGAACGACGAAGAAGTTCTTCACGGTCGCCTGGGTGGTGCTGAACCTGGCGACGAACGGCTCACGCGCGAAGAGGTCGTCGGCGTCGGCATAGTGGTAGCTGTCGACCACCTTGAGCGCGCTCTTCTTGTAAAGATAGGCATATTGCTGCTTCGCTGCCATCCGACCCAGACGGTTGCTCACGAGGATGCCGTATGCGTTGCCCGTCGCGGCGTTGACCTGGTTCAGGAGAGTCGTCGTGGTGTCGGTCCCGTCCCGGATTTCCTGCACGAGGACGAGGTCGTACTGCTTGATGGTGTCCACGACGACCTTCATGATGTCCGCGTTCTGCGCCCTGGTCGAGTTGAAGATCTGGATGTTCCAGCTCGCTACTTTCAGGGCCGCCGACGCGTCCAGGGCCCATATCAACGAGCCGAGGGCGATCCATGCGGTGACAAAGGAGTGTGTGACGGCCTTCAGGCCAGGCATGATGTTTCGTCCTTTCGTCGCTCCTGATTCAGGAGCGCTCAAGTCGGAGTATACGCCCGCGGCGTGGATTCCTCCTGCACGGCTTGAACCGGGATCGTCTGGGATGGGCCCGGGGTCGAGGACGGCGTGCCGTTGCGATGGTCCGCGACACGGCCCGCTCCGCAGCTCGGCGCCACCGGCTCCTGGGACAATCAGCCGCCACAGATCTTCTTTCTGAATTCTGGATATTTCACTGCATTGCCTTCTTCACAAGACCGCCGGGCGAGGTCGCCCAAGGATTTCAGATCCAGACGCGGGTCATGCGCCAACTCATGATAGACGCGCACCGTAGACATGCCGCCGACGTCCTCGGGCGCGAAGTCGCAATGCCCCTCCCGAACAAAAGCTTCATAAACATGTTCATACAGGTTCCTGCAGTCCCCCTCATCCGCGGCCTGCTTCCCCTTTGGAGAGATCTTGCGGATGGTCTGTTTGCCGTTCTGATAGACAAGAACTTGACGCTTGCCCTTATGATAGCCAAGGTCGACCTCAATCGAGTCCCCGTTCTGCTTCGTCGAGACCTCGCCTTTTTGCGATTCGAAGGTTTCGGATACAACGGGAGCAGCCCCCTTGCGCAGCTGGATGAAATAATGCGAATCGTTGGTGCCAGAACCACCAGGGTTTTCACTGAGCAGCACGACTTCGCCATCCTTCACTTGAAAAACCTTGATGATTGCGAGATGCATGTATTCTCTTCGATGGATCTCCTCTCCATTCAAGAGAACCACCCGAACGACCCCAGGGTATTTTTCTTCGTCTAGCTCCAGGTCCTTGATCTGCAGCTTGCCCAGGCGGGTGTCAGCCTCCAGGCGGGGTTCGGACTCACTCGCGAATGCTACCGGGGACAGCAGGAGAAGGATCAAAGCCAGGCGACACATTGTTTTCTCCTCGTGCTCAATGTCAGAGTGGAGTCCGCTCGGACGAACCGCTGCAAGAGGGTGCGCTCCCTCACCGCCGCGTATTCGGAGGACGGGGCCGCGTGTTGACGACACGCAACCCGCAACCTCGTCTCTTCACCCCGCGCCTCCGTCCGTAGAACCAGGCGGTGAGCACCACCGGGGGCGTACGCAGGCAGCACCTCGTGCGGGGGCAAGTGATTACTGCAAGCCAACCCCGGGACCCTTGGGCCCGGCAAGGCCCGCGCCCGGGTTGGTAGTGCCCGCAGGGCCTGCTGATCCTCCCAGCGTCGAGGGGATGCCTCCCGGTCCTCCGGGGCCGGTCAGCGTCGAGGGGATGCCTCCCGGTCCTCCGGGGCCCGTGAGCCGCGCGTTCGAGCCTGGCCCGAAGGAGACCTGTGCCTCACCGCCCTGCATCGGCTGGACGGAGAGGGCAGCGCCTCCCTGGACCTGGCCGCCCAGGTAGATGTTCACGACCATTGGCTGAGGCTGAGCCTGGACAGCCGTAGCCGCGTGCTGGAACCCTCCGAGCGTGCTCAGGGGAACTTCCGTGAGATCGCCAGCCTCTCCCAACCGCTCCAATTTCACGACTGCTCCCGTCGCGTCGACGGTCAGCAGGTACTTCGTCTGTTGAGACATCTCGCCTCCATGCGGTGACTTCTGTGTGCTCTCGAGCTCTTCCGCTCGCAGCTGCTCCGGCAGTATCGCCAGGGTGACAAGAAGAGAGCCGATGCTGGCAATGACGCCCTGCTCGATGAGCCGCTCCAGCACCGGTGTGGGATCCACGGACCGCGAGTCACCAGCCACTGCGCGGAGCGCCTGCTCGCGCGAGGCCGGCGCGTCACATGCCAGCAGCAGTGCCAGGGCCTCCGCGGACAGCCGCTCGCTGCGGGGAGAGACGGTGAATCGGCTGTCGATGAGGACGAACCCGCCCTGCCAGTGTGGCCTGACGGCCAGCTCGCCGCTCTCGCGCCGCTGGTGCCGCTCCTTCCACTCCCGACAGAAGGCATTCAGCGCCGCACCCCTCTCGAGCACCTGCCCGAACTGGGGGTGCTCGTAGTCGAAGTAGTAGGCCAGCGCCTCCAGTGTCTCCTGCGGGAAGGGGAAGATGTGCCGGTAGGCGGGCATCGGGGCAATCCGGGTGAACCCGTGCTCTCGCCAGCGCGCGTGGTTGGGGCTGAAGCGGTCCAGCCGGATGGGGGACACCGCGTCGGGCGGCCGCAGATGCACCATCTTCCGCAGCAGGGAGAGCGTCCGCTCGTAGTCGTCCAGATCCTCCTGGGGGAACCCGTAGAGGACATTCCAGAGCGACTCCACGCCGGCTTCCTGACACCAGCGCAGCAGCGCGACGTTCTGCGCGCCGGTGACGCCCTTGCGCATCACCCGCAGTATCCCGTCCGTGACGCTCTCGACTCCGGCCTGGACGTGCGTGATACCCGCGGCGCGGAGCTGCTTCACCTGACGGCGCTTCAGGTTGGATTTGATCTCGAAGAACTTCTCCGTCCGCGCGGGCTGCTCCGCCCAGTAGGGAAGGAGATCCTTGAAGTAGTCCATCCCGAGGATGTTGTCGGCGAACTGAAGGGGAATGGGGCCATAGCGCCGGGCGATCTCCTCCGTCTCCTCCTGCACCCGGCGCGTGCTCTTGCGGCGGAAGGCCATCGTCTCGCCGTTGAGGCCGCAGAAGGTGCAGTGGGAGCGGGCCCCCCACCAGCAGCCGCGAGAGGCCTCCACCGGCAGCCACATCCCCTGGGCCAGTTGCGGCGCGCTGGTGTGCATGACCCGGAAGTAGTCCTCGTAATCGGGCGTCGGCAGCGCATCGAGCTCCGGCGAGCCCGAGCCTCGGCTCCGAGGTGACTGGTGGACCGCGCCGCCCCTCCGGTAGAGGAATCCCGCGGGGATCTCGTCGCGTCCGTCGCGCAGGTTCTCGCAGAGCTGGGGGAAGGAAGTGTCCGCTTCGCTGGTGGCCACGTAGTCGAGGAACTCGAAGTGCTCCATGTACTGCCGGCCCATGTCCGCTTCGAAGTTCGCGCCGCCCGCCGCCAGCTTCACGTGCGGGTACCGCTCGCGGATCATCTTCGCCAGGCAGAGCGAGGGCATCGTCTGCTCGAAGGTGCTGGTGAAGCCAACCAGGTCGTATTGCCCCCAGTCACAGGACTCGAAGGCCACCCGCAGGAACAGGGGTGCCAGCTCTTCCAGCGCCCACACGTGTGTTCGCTTCTCGGGAGCCAGTCCCCACACGGGCTGGTCGAGAACCTCGCGTGCGTAGGCCTCCCTCGCCGAGCCCCGGCGTCCGTAGAAAGCCTGGGAGAAGGCCCACTCTCCCGCCAGTGCCGTCATTGGCGCCTCGTGGCAGAAGAAGGAGTAGCTCTCTGCCCCGAGCATCTTCCACAGCAGGACGTTGAAGTACTTGGTGTGGCACTCGATGCCTCGGTGCTTGACGGCCGCCTGTAGCAGCCCCGCGGCGAGGCTTGGACGGTTCACCGCAGCAAGGGGCATCACGACCAAGGCGACTCTCATGGGCAACTGCACAGCCTAGAAGAGGATGGCGGATTCATCAATCGCATTTGATAATACTCAGCCTCCGTTCTGGAACTCCACCTTCGCATCGAAAGGTGAAGGCGTGCGGCGTGGGTCCGTTTTCGCGCAGATGCCGAACGGCTCCAAACAGCACATCGCCACGGAGATGGACCTCTCCGTGGCGTGCACTGTCATCAGGAACATTGGGGGAGCCGGCGCTCCTGGCTGTTCTGGTGCCCGCTGTCCTCCCGAGGCATCATCCCGCGCGCATGAGCGATACGAACGGCGACGGTCGCAAGTCATCCCCGGGCGAGCTCCGCCCCGAGCTCGCGGAGCTTCGGGAGCGTCTCGCGGCCACCACGGACGCCGGCCGTCCGGATGCGGTTGCCAGGCGGCGCAAGACCGGCCAGCGCACGGCCCGGGAGAACATCGACGACCTCATCGACCCGGGGAGCTTCGTCGAGTACGGAGGGCTCGCGCTCGCGGAGCAGCGCTCGACCCGGTCCATGGAGGACCTCATCCGGGCGAGCCCCGCGGATGGCCTCGTCTGCGGGCTTGGCACCGTCAACCGCGCGCTCTTCGATGACGAGCGCGCGCGCGCCCTGGTGATGGCCTACGACTACACGGTCTTCGCCGGCACCCAGGGCCTCATGGGCCACCAGAAGCTCGACCGCATGCTCGCACTCGCCGCGCAGTGGCGTGTACCGGTGGTGCTCTTCGCCGAGGGCGGTGGCGGGCGCCCGAACGACACGGACACGCATACCGTCGCGGGGCTGGATACGCCCAGCTTCCTGTCCTTCGCCTCGCTCTCGGGGCTCGTCCCCCGTGTCGGCATCGCCTCCGGGCGCTGCTTCGCCGGGAACGCGGCACTGCTGGGCTGCTGTGACGTCATCATCGCCACGGACGACAGCAACATCGGAATGGGCGGCCCGGCGATGATCGAAGGCGGCGGGCTCGGGACGTTCGCACCGGAGGAGATTGGCCCCGCGGACGTCCAGACCCGCAACGGGGTCATCGACGTCCGCGTGCGCGACGAGGCGGAGGCAGTGGCCGTCGCGAAGAAGTACCTCTCCTACTTCCAGGGCCCGGTCCCCCCGGGCGCGTGTGCGGACCAGACGGCGCTGCGCGAGGCCCTGCCCGAGAACCGCCGCCGTGCCTACAAGATCCGGCCCATCATCGAGATGCTGGCGGACACGGGGTCCGTGCTCGAGCTGCGCCGTGACTTCGGACGAAGCCTGGTGACGGCGCTGGTGCGAATCGAGGGACAGCCGCTCGGGCTCATCGCGAACGATACGCTCCACCTCGGCGGTGCCATCGACGCGAACGCCTCCGACAAGGCCGCGCGCTTCTTCCAGCTCTGCGACGCCTTCGGGCTGCCCATCGTGTCGCTGTGTGACACCCCCGGGTTCATGGTGGGGCCGCAGGCCGAGACGACCGCCCTCGTGCGCCACGTCTCCCGCATGTTCGTGAACGCGGCCAGCCTCTCGGTCCCCTTCTTCACGGTCGTCCTGCGGCGGGGCTATGGGCTCGGAGCGCAGGCGATGGCCGGCGGGCACTTCCACGCGCCGTTCTTCATCGTGTCCTGGCCCACGGGCGAGTTCGGGGGGATGAACCTGGAGGGGGCCGTCCGCATCGGCATGCGCAAGCAGCTCGAGGCCATCGAGGACCCGGCGGCCCGCGAGGAGATGGCCCAGGCGATGATCGCCGAGGCCCATCGGCGCGGAAAGGCGCTCAACATGGCCTCGCTCCTGGAGATCGACGCGGTGATCGACCCCGCGGAGACCCGCTCCTGGATTCTCCGGGGTCTGCGGTCCGTACCGCGTCCTGTTCGCGAGGGGCGGCGCAGGTTCATCGACACCTGGTGAGGGCCTACGGCAACAGGCCGCGCAGCCCCCTGGTAGAGTGCACGTTGGACCGCGAAACAGGAGGCTGGTGGGCACGAGGAGGCGCCTCCACCCGCCCGCGAGCGACCTGAAGATTTTTTGGGACGCCGGCCGGGTCATTCCCTCTTCTACCCCCGAAAGCCCGGGACAGCCCCTGGCCGCTTCATGGAGTGGAGATGCGCCCACCTGAACTCTTGAAATCCACTGGTGCCCCTCGCCCTGGCGCTAGCGCACAGCGCTCGAGCTCCCGTCAGCAGCCGTCCTCGGCCGCTCTGCTCGCCGTGCTGCTCGTTGTCCCCCTCGCGGTGCATGCGCAGGGCGGTAAGGGCTCCAAGACCGTTGAGGACGACCTCGTCTCGGTGAGTCGTCTGTACGAAGCGCTCGAGTACGAACGCGCGCTGGAGCGGATCGAGCAGGCCAAACGCATGGTGCCAGGCGTGGAAGCGAGCGTCGCGCTCGTGCTCTACGAGGGAATCATCCTGTCGGAGATGATCCGGATGGATGAGGCCAACCGGGCATTCAGGGCGGCGTTGTTCCTCCGGCCGGATGCGAAGCTGCCCGTGACGGTGTCTCCCAAGCTGGAAAGGCACTTCGAGCTCGTTCGCGCGGAGGTGAAGAGGGAACAGGCACTCATTCGCGACATGCGCGAGGCGAAGCAACGGCACGAAACCGCCATCGCTCAACGGGAGACGACTCCCGGCATGCCACCACCGCCGGAGATGACCTCTCCCTGGCGCTCACGTGCACTCCTTCCCACCATCGCGGGTGGAGTTCTCCTGGTGGCGGGAGGGGTGTCCTATGGGCTGTCCAGGAATGAGCTGTTGAAGCTGCGCGATGAGAAACCGGGGATCGCCACGTACGCGGGCGCACAGGCCAGTGCGTCGCGTGGCAAGACATTGCAGACGATGGGCATGGGATTCGTGGGGGCGGGCGTGGTGGGGCTGGGCGTCGCGGCGGGCCTCTATCTGCTGGGTGGACCTTCCCACCCCATGGCACTCGGTGTGAGTACGGATGGAACGTCGGCCTTCATCCACGGGAGTTGGCGATGACTGCTTCGATTGAACCGCGACGCATCTTGGGTATGGCGATGTTGCTCGCCGGCATCTCCGCCTGCTCCGATTTCGATGACGCGCTGGGAGAATGGCACAGACGCCACCTGGAGAACCCGCAAGACGAACAACCCGTGGTGGACTCCCACTGCAACGGCATGGCCGGAGCCGGGCTCTTCGTGGATCCGGTGAATGGCAGTGATGCCCCTGGCAATCCAGGCTCACCAGACGCCCCCCTGCGCACGGTGCGGGAGGCACTCCAACGGCTTCGGAGTGGCCAGGTCCATGGCAAGGTGGCCATCTACCTGGCAAGCGGGTCGTTCGACGAGGCCGCACTCACCCTGGATGTCCCCGTGTCCCTGTGCGGTGGATATGGCGGGGTCAACGATTGGGTGCACAGGGAGGGACAGCGCTCGCGGCTGGCGGGTGGCACGGTGGGGTTGACCGTGCGCGACCTGCCCGACGCGGGCATCGTGCTGAAGGACGTGAGCATCCACTCCGCGAACGGGGTGGCGCCCAGTGAGCCCTCCATTGCCTTGCGCGTGCTGCGGTCCTCCGGAGTGGAGCTGCGCCACGTCGTGCTGGAGGCGGGCCTCGGGGCGCCGGGCGCGGACGGCGGCTCCGGGACTCCGGGCCAGGGTGGTGCGAACGGAGGCAATGGCAGCGACGCCTATGACACCATCCCGGGCAGCGGCGGCCAGGCGGGAACGACGGCCTGCGCGGGGAGCGACCGCTCGGGCGGAGCGGGTGGATCGGGCGTGACCGCCGGCAACGGCTACGCGGGCAGTCCAGGCAAGCCCGATACACGAGGAGGAGCGGAAGGCAGCGGTGACAGCGACATCATCTGCGGGTCGGATGTCGAATACTGCAATTGCAATGGCTACCCGGGTGGCAACGGAACCCCGGGCGCCATGGGCGCCAAGGGCCTCTCCGGTGCGGTGGGCAGTGGCCTGGGGACATTGGATCTCCTCGGGGGTGTATGGATACCCAACCAGCAAGGTGGCAACGGTAACGCGGGCCACCCCGGCGAGGGTGGCGGTGGCGGTGGCGGCGGCGGAAGCAGCGACGGCTATAACCCGTTTTTCACTCCCGCGGCCGGAGGCGGAGGAGGAGGAGGCGGCGGTGGTGGCTGCGGCGGCACAGGTGGGCAGGGCGGCGGAGGCGGTGGAGCCTCCATCTCGCTGCTCCTGGTCGATTCACGGGTGACAGTGGGTGAAGGCACGCAACTGCACGTGCTCGGCGGTGGCCCGGGTGGCAGCGGCGGCGCGGGTGGAGAGGGGGGCCTGGGCGGCCTGGGGGGTACCGGAGGGACGGGAGGCTTCGAGATCATCTCGGAGGAACAAACGCCCATCGCCAAGACCATCTACAGCACGGGAGGCAGCGGCGGCAAAGGCGGCAAGGGCGGCAAGGGCGGAGGTGGCGGCGCGGGTGGAGGTGGCGGCGGCGGCCCGTCGGTGGGCGTGTGGTGCGGCCCGAATGCCGGTTTCGTCTCCTCCACGACGCTCTCCGAGCAGGGCATTGGGCCTGGTGGGGCGGGAGGCACGAGTCCCAGCGGGAACGCAGGTGCGGCAGGGAGCCGATTGTTGACGTACGGCTGCCCTGTCTCCCCATAGGAACCCTGTCGCGTCTCAGGCCGCCCGCGCCGCGAGCGCCCGCAGCACGTCCGCGGTGTCCACCACGCGGCCGAACTCGGTCGCCAGGGTGGCCAGATGCACGCGGTGCATGGTGTCCGCGTCGAACAGGGTGCCATCGGGTGCCCGCTGCGCCCAGGTGTGGCAGGCATCACCCACCACCACGAGGTCGAAGCCGAGGTTGGCCGCCATGCGCGCGGTGGTGGAGACGCACATGTCCGTGGCGATGCCGAAGAGGACGACCTGCCGCACGCCGGCCGCACGCAGGCGGGCCTCCAGGTCGGTGCCGATGAAGGCGCTGTTCACGGTCTTGGTGAGCAGCGGCTCGCCGGCGAGCGGCTCGAACCCCGGCTTGAGCGCGTTGCCCGGCTGCCCCGGGCGCAGCGGCGAGGTGGGAGAGCGACTGTCATGGCGCACGATGACGAGCGGCCGCCCGGAGCGCCGCCAGGCCGCGAGGAGCTGAAGCGCGTGCGCCTCCATGTGGGGGTTGTTGCGCGGGCCCCAGGATGGGTCGTCGAAGCCCTGCTGCACGTCGATGGAGATGAGCGCTGCGCGGTCGTGGAGGTCCATGTGCTTGCTCCCGTGGGTGGTGAAGCGGCACCCTAGAGAGGACGGTCGCCGGTAGACAGGTGGCGGAGTGCCGCTCCACCGGCGAAGTGCCGGTGGGAACCGGGGATGGGCCCGCGGGAGGAGACAACGGGTATGGCGCTGGACGAGTTGGACGGGCGGATCCTGGCCCTGCTGGAGGCCAATGGGCGGGAGTCCGCCACCAAGCTGGCGGCAAAGGTGGGCCTCTCGCGCTCCGCGGTCCAGGAGCGGGTGGCCCGGCTCGAGCGCGACGGCATCATCCAGGGCTACACCATCCGGCGGGGGAGCGGCGGGCCGCCAGCCGGCGTGGACGCCTACCTCTTCGTGCGGCTGGAGGGGGCTGCGTGCCCCCGGGTAGCCCCCCGGGTGCGCGAGCTGCCGGAGGTGCTCAGCATCGAGTCGCTCGCCGGGGAGCTCGACATGCTCATCCGCGCGCACGTCCCCGACATGAGGGCCCTGAACACACTGCGCGAGCGCGTGGCCCATCTCCCCGAGGTGCGCGCCGTCACCACGGCCCCGGTGCTCGCCGTGCACCTGGACCGGCGCTGACACACCCAGGCGACGACGCGTGGCGCTCCGAGCCGTCAGTCTCGACCCACGAGGAGAATCAAGCGAATAGCGGGTATCAGCACGTCGTGTCGGGGGCCCTATCGCCAGGTCCCGGCGATTGAAACCTGATTCCGCCGCGTGGTAGGACCATGAGCGCTCGCTCCAGACCGAACATCATGGAATCCCCCGGAGCTGGACGACCTCGCCAGCGGTTGGCTCGAATCATCGCAGGCGCGCTCCTGATTCTCGTTGCGCCCCTCGCGCTGGTGCTGGTCACGGCGGTGGCCGCTCTGCACAACCTCGATCACCCCTGGCTGAAACAGCGCATCGTCTCGAGGGTGGAAGCGGCCACGGGCCTGCGGCTGGACTACCAGACAACCCGGGTCGCCCTGCTCTCGGGTCTGCGGCTGGAAGGGCTGGTGGTACGTACACCGCCGCCGTTTCAAGGCGTCGCGCCCGAGTTGCTGCGCGTCGGCACTCTGGAGGCGCAATGGTCGCCCGGCTCTCTGCTGAGCGGGACCACCCTGGTTGAGCGGGTGGCGGTACGGGACGTGGCCTTTACCCTGGTGGCCGACGATGCGGGGCCTACGTCTCTCACTGGATTGACGGGGCCGGAAGCCCCCGAGCCGCCGCCCGTTGAGGCGCCGCTCGGAGTCTCTCAGCAGGTCGCTGCCCTCCTCTCCTCCGCGCCTCCCGTCGGCAAGGTCGAAGTGTCGGGCGTGTCGTTGAGTTACGTCCGCGTTCGGAACGGAGAAGTGCTCGATCGCTGGTCCTTGCGTGGGCTCGCAGCCGCGGTCGAAGCGAAGCACCAGGACGATGGATGGAAGGTCTTCGCGAAAACAGGCCAGACCGGTACGCCGCTGCCTCTGGAGTTGAGCCGTGAAGGCGCTGCCATTCCGCCAGCCCTGGCCCAGCTGGAACTGACCCTCTCGGCGGAGGCTGGGGCGTCGGCCGCGCACGCGCGGGTGGACCTCGATGTCGCGCGGCAGACCTTCGATCCGCGGCTCACGGTCCGCGCATTGCTGCACGGCACGGTCTCCGCGAAGTTCGATGGAGAGAAGCGGTACACCGCCATCGAGCTGGACCGCACCCAGCTGACCGACAGCGCCGAAGTGCAAGCCCGGCTGGTGCTTCCGGATGCGGCGGATGTTCCGCCAGTCGTGACGCGGGCCCTGGCGGATCTTGATCTCGGACGGCTGCTGCAACAGGTCCCCGCCGATTGGCGTCCGTTCTCGCTCGAGCGCGGCACAGTGCATCTGGACGCCCAGGAGGTCACGCTCAGCGCCATGCCGCAGCTGGGAGCCCAAGGCAAACTCGGGCTGGACGTCGACCTCGCGGCGCTCCAGATCGCTCGAGACGATCTTCGAGTGGCACTCGGCGGTGGTCGCGTCTCCCTCGTGGCGACCCCTGATCCCCAGAAGGGACTGGCCGCTCGACTCGCCTTTGCGCTCCAGGGGCTCGATGTCGGGGGGCCCACCACGCTTCGTGTTCCGAAAGCCCACGGCGAGCTGAAGGGCCACCAGCTGCGGCCAGACCTCTCATCGCCCATCAAGGTCGCGGGGGATGCGGCCCTGTCCGGGATGGTGGATGCATTGGACGTCCGTGCATCCGGAATCCGTGCGACCGCTGAACGTCTGGGGTTTCATCTCCATGCCCCCCTGGCGGGTGAGCCGCCCTTCTCACTGAAAGCGGACGTGCCCGTGGGGGCGCTCCAGGTGGTCACGGCGGATGGACGCGAGGTGTTGAAGGGCCCCGTGCACGTGAAGCTCGACGCGTCGGAGGTGTTCCCCCGGTTGGACGAGCCGCGGCTTGGCCGGGCCCGCGCCCGTCTGGAGCTGGACGTGGGCACGATGCACGCGTCGATGGATGCCACCAAGGGGACCGACGATGTGGCGTACACCCTGGCCGTCCAGACCCCGGACCTCGTCGCCGCTCGGCCCTTCATCCCCGAGTCGGTCGCCGCACGCGTTCCCTGGAAGCACCTGGCCGTGAACCTGGCCTCCACGGGCAGACTGGCGGCGCTCTTCTCCTCCTCGCCACGGTTGGAGCACCGGACGGAGCTGCGCCTGCAGCGGCCGGGATGGGACGACGTGTCGGCCAGCAACCTCGCCGTCGTGATGCGTTCGCGAGGAGATGCCTGGCGGCACGAGGGTGAACTGGATCTTCGAATCGAAGGGCTGCGCGCCGGTGAGAACGACGCGGGTCCTCAGCACCAGACGCTGACGCTGGACCTCGATCGCCGGAAGCGGTCGCTCCGGCTGGGGCTCACCAGCCATGAAGGGCTGAAGATCGCACTCGATGTCGCCCTGGCGTTCGACCGGAAAGCCCGCGCGCTTCGCGGTGATGTCAAGGGCGACCTTCCGCCCCTCGGTGCGCTGTCACCCCTCCTGGCCAGGGCTGGGGTGCCCGCGGAACTGGAGCCCTCGCGGCTCGCTCTGAACGTCGAGCTGCATGGCACGCTGCGCGGCGTGTTCACGGACATCGCCGCCGATGGAACCCCGAGCCTGGCCCCCTCCCCTCTGCGTACCGCCAGCTTCGAGGGAAAGGCGGTGGTGGACGCGCGAGGCATCCGCTGGCGACAGGATGGCCGGTCGATCAACCTCCCCGCGCTGCATTGGCGGGTCGAATCGCGGGCCGATGGGCCACGGCGAATCGTCCACAGCAACCTGATGGTGGAAAAGCTCACCGTGGGCATGAGCGATCGCCGGCTGTCATTCGCCGACGTGTCCAGCGACACCACCGCCGCCTTCACCGAGAAGTGGGAAGCGGGCGAAATCGAGCTGAAACAACGCTTGAAGGTCCGCTCCCTCGAACAGAGGCCAGCTCTGCCCTATCCGGTTCAGGATCTGGAAGGGTCGTTCTCCGCTCGCCGTGAGCCCAATGGAGTCATTCACATCCCCGACCTGCAACTGTCTCATCCGGGGACGAGTACCCAGCTGAAAGTCAAAGGCCGGCTCGAGCTCAGCGATGACCGGCGCCGCCTGGCGGCCCGGGGTGAGTTGGAGCAGGACCTGTCCAGACTCGCGCGACCCGGCTTCCTCGAGAGCAGCGGCAAGGTCAAGGTCGATTTCCGGGTGGCTTCGCCCAACCTGGTCGTCTTCCGAACCCTCTCCGAGCTTCTCCTCCAGAACGTGAACCTGCGGCTGCCCGAGTCGGGGATCGCCATCGAAATGCTCGATGGCAACGTGCCGCTGACCGAGAACGTGGAATTTACCGAAGGCCGGGTGCGGCTGCTGAGCGACATCGACGTGAACCCGTACTCGATGCTTCGTTTCGCCGACCAACACCCCCTGCTCTCGCGCAATGGATTCGTGTCGGTGGGCAGCATCACCACGCCGCTCATTTCCATCGCGCCCCTGGCCGGAAACCTGTCCATCAACCAGAACATGGTTTCCTTGAGTCAGCTGGAGATGGGCGTCCGCGGTGGGCGTATCACCGGACAGTGCCTGGTGGACTGGCGGGGAAAGCACTCCATCCTGGAGGCACGCGTGCGGGCGACCGGCGTGAAATCGTCCCGGGGTGAGCCCTTTGACGGAAATGCCGCCGTGATCATCTCCGGCGAGGATCGCAGCGTCACCGGACGCGCGGAGATCCTGCGCATTGGCAATCGACACCTGCTCGACCTGCTCGATCTCGAGGATCCGCACCACACCGACCCCGCCACCAACCGTGTCCGCTACGCGTTGGGATTGGGCTACCCGGAAAACGTGCGGGTGAGCTTCAACCATGGCTTTGGCCGCCTGAGCATCACCATGGGCGGTCTGGCCAGGCTGCTCAGCATCGACGAGATCCGGGGCATCCCCATGGGCCCCATCGTCGACCGTGTCATCAACTCCTTGTCCCCTCCAGAGGCCACGCCATGAAACGCCGCGGGTTGCCGCTGCTTGCCGCCTTCGTCCTTTCCGGGTGCATCCGCGCCCCGGAGATCGTCATGGTCGATCGCGCGACGGCGCTCGAGGAACAGGCCTCGGGCTCGTTCAAGGACGTGGAACGGCGTCTCGATCGCGCGGGCATGAGCCCGACGCCGGTGCCGCTCACACCCAACCAACTGGAGGACCTGGGCATTCAACCCACGCCGCTGGTCGAGAACCTCGGCAAGACACAGGCGGACCGTGTCGACGAGCTGCTGCGGCGCCACTGCGTGGGTGAAGGGCGGGACGGGTTGCTGGTGGACACCCGGAGCCAGTGCCGGGCTGGACGCTTGTCCGCCGATGACGTCGCCCTGGTGGAACGGGTGAACCGGGCCCGGCGGCACTTGTGGCAGTGGATGCGGACGGTCCGCCCAGGCGTGCCCGAGGAGTCCATACGCCGGAGCTGGCAACAGGTGCACGCGGAGGGGGTGATCTGCGGCGGCTGGATTGAATCCGATGACGGCACCTGGGGAGAAAAGAAGTGCTGACGCTCCCTGGCCGGTTCTTCCTGGCCCTGGCCATTCTCATCGCGGGCAGCGCCCGGGCACAGGACGATGAGAACGACGGAGGCTTGCGCAGGCCCTCACGGCTCACCGTGGGTAGGGGAGATCAATTCCTGGGGCAGTTGGCGCCCGATGGGAACACGCTGCTCTTCGTGTCCAACCGCAACATCGCGACCGAAATCTACGTCCAGGATGTGGAACAGGGCCGCGAGCGCCGCCTCTTCGACGAAGGCGCCGACGTGACCTGGCCGCGGGTCAGTCCAGACGGGAAACACCTGCTCTACATTTCGTTCCGGAATCAGGCCAGTGGCCAGCTGTGTGTGCGGGAACTGCCCGGTGCGGAAGGCCGCCGCTGCCTCGAAGAAGAGACCAGCGCGCTGCAGGCGGAATGGATCGACGCCTCGCATATCGCACTGGTGAGCCGGGCGACCATCCAGGGCGATCTGCGATTGTCGCGGGTCACGGTGGAGCGCGAGTTGAGCGTGAGTCCCCTGCTCGATCGCAACCTGACCAGTCCCACCATCTCTCCCGATGGGCGCTGGCTGGTGTACGTCCCGGTGGAACGCTCCGTGCAGCAGGTGGGGCCCGGCTTCGCCGCACGCGCCTCACCCCATCTGGAAGCACTCCGGCTGGATCGCCCCGGCGCTGTCCCCATACCGCTGGCGCTCGATCTTCCGGGACAGACCGGACAGCCGGTGTTCGCGCTCGATGGGCGCTCCCTGTACGTGGTGCAGTTCTTCACCGACTCCAATGCGGACGGGGTCATCGACGCCAGCGACAAGGGAGTGCTGTTCCGGGTGCCTTTCGCCGTCGAGCGTGAGGACGCGCCCGAGTTGGCCGCCGCCACCAGTCCGGACCAGCTCACCAGTGTGTCCTGGAGCTGCGAGTACCCGGCGCCCGCGGCCACGTCCCTCATCGCGACCTGTTCGCGCGATCAATCGCTGGATGTGTATCAACTGCCGCTGGATGGCCAGGTTCCCAGCAACTGGGACGTTCCTCGTCTCAACGAGGAATTGAGGATGGCCGGCAGGCGCGCGGATCAACTCCTGCTCTATCGCCAACGCCTGCTGCGCGAAGCCCGGCCCAAACCCCGCCGTCTGCTGATGATGCGCCTGAGCCAGCTCCATCTGGCTTTCGAGGACTTCGATGCGGCGGAGTTCTACGCCAGCCACATGCGCTCGGTGAACGATCCCGCCACCGCGGGGCTGTCGGAGCCGCTGCTGCTCCTCATCGACCACCGGCGCGCCATGAAGGAGCGCGAACGCGGCCGCATGGTGGAGGAACCGGGCGACGACGAACGGCAACGCATGGCCGCGTTGGATCCCGCCGCCGCTCCCAGCCCGCCCTCCGCCGTCTTTCAACACGTGGTGCGCAGTGAACTGGCGGAGGCCGTCGGCGACTTCACGCTGGCGCGTCAGGAGCTGGAGGCCGCCCAGGTGACCGACACCACGCCGCGCGCGGTACTGGAAGCCTACTTCGAACAAGCGGATTCGCTGTACCGCAAGCTCGACGATCGGGAGGCCCTGGTCGAAGCCGGCCGCCGGCTCTCCATGAACAAGGTGTTTCATGACGACGACCAGCTCGACTTCGCTCGCGCCGCCGTCCGAGCCCTGTACCGGGGACGCCCCTACGACGAGGCGGATGCCGCCATGGCCCGGGCTCTCACATCGGCCCCCGCCGGCTCGGCCTATGCATTCGCCTTGGAGCTGGGCCGGCACGTCAACGCGTTGCACGAGGAGCGTCCCCCCCGAGCCGTTCGGGATGCATTGATCGCGTTCTACCAACAGCAGAAGGATCCCCTTCGCCGACGCGCACTGGTGCAAGACGCCGTCGAGCGCGCGGCGGGCCTCGGCGCCGACGGCGTGCTGGAGGCGTTGGCGACGGTCTACGTTGACGACGCCCCGCCCGGTACCGAGGAGCGCCGTCGGGCCGAACGGTTGTTCCGCCGCGCGATGATGGGCCGTGCCTACCGCCGCTTGGGGAGGCAGCGCCTGGACGACGCCCGTGCCGACTTCGACCTCGTGACCCGACGGACTGGCTCACTGGAGAGTGCCATCGAGTCCATGAGCCTGCGTTTGCGCGCGGGCGTCAGCCCCGAGGTGGTGGAAAAGGAAGTCACCACCACCTCCGCGAGCATGAGAAAGCCGCTCGCACACTTCGTGAAGGCCTACCTCACGACGCGCCGGCTGTCCAAGCTGGATGACCACGCCCACGCGCAGGCGGTGGCGACGGCCGTGAAGGAGCTGCGCGCATCGTGGCAGGAGCTCAAGAGCCAGCGCGAGGTGCATGCCCTCTATGGTGCCATTCATCACGAGGACTTCCTCCGTGGCCGCGATCCTTCCGCCGCCGAGCGCGCCAACCGGCACTACATGATCGCCCTGGACCTGGTGCGCAACAACGTCCGCTACCGGGCGATGATCCTCGGCGCGTTGGGGCTGCTGCACACCCAGGTGGGCAACTTCCACATCGCACTGGGCTACCTCGAGCAACGGGACAAGCTGCCCTACGTGGACAACGCGGCGGGGCTGGCGGTGTCCCTTGCCCGCGCCCGGGCGCTCCTGCACGTCGGCCGCGAGGAAGAAGCAGCGCAGGCGGCGGATCAGGCCCTGGCCATGGTGGACGCCACACCGAAGCTGGCCAGGTTCGCCACCCTGGCACTGGATCGCGCGGCGCTCTACAACCTCGCAGCGGGCCGGTTCGAGCGTGCGTTGGCGCTCTACGATCGCGAGCTGCCCGTCTTGGAAACGGGCCCCAGCGACGCCGAGGGTCTGCGCAACCGGTTGGTGGTGCGGCTGGCCCGCTGTGCCGCCGGGTTGGGAGCGGGTCAGCCCCAGCGGGCGTTGGAGGACCTGGACAGAGTGGATCGCGACCTGGCAACCCCTGCCGTGCAAGCCACGCTGAACCAGGCACACGCCACACCCCAGCACGTTCTGCGTTCCTATCGCATCATCGCCGCGGGATTGCGCGCCAATGCGGAGACCCGGCTCGGGCACCTGGACGCCGCCGCCCACGCACTCGAACAGCGGCGCGCGCTGTTCCTGGAACAGTTCGCCGAGTCGGATCGCGATGAGGACGTCCGCGCGGTGACGCTGGCGGAGATGCGGCTGGCCGAGAATGCCGTGGATCGCGGGGACACGGCGCAGGCGGCCCGCTGGTTGGGCAAGGCGCTCGAGCACGCCGACACCCTGATCGAGCGCACCCACGCACCGGTCGATGCCGGTCAGCTCGATGTGCTCTGGTTCGCGGCGCAGTTGCACTCGGATGGGAACACACGGGTTCCTTTCGACGTACCCAAGCGTCTGGGTCAGGCGCAACGCTCCCTCATCGACCAGCGAAATCCCGCCTGGCGCTCCTATCTGGCGTGGTTCGAGATCTATCTGGCGCTCAGCGCGAACCCGCCGCCAGCCGAGGTCCGGGACGCTCTGCTACTGCCAGCCCAACCCTAGAGGAGGGCCATGCTCACCATCTTCGATTGCGACGGCGTACTGATCGATTCAGAGATCCTGGCGGCGGGCGTACACGCCGAGCTGCTGACTGGACTGGGGTTCATGATCTCCCGGGAGGAGGTCATCACCCGCTTCACCGGGCTGACCGACGCACAGCTCAGGAGTGTGGTCTCCCAGCAGCTCGGGCACCCGCTGCCAGAGGACTACCGTGAGCGTTCGAACCTCGCGATCGACCACAGGCTACAGAGCGTGAAGCCCATCGAGGGAGTGCACTCGCTGCTCGATCGGCTCGAAGGGCCACGCTGCGTCTGCTCGAATTCGAGCACCCGGCGGCTGAAGATCAGCATGAACGCGGCGGGCCTCTGGGATCGCTTCCATCCCCACATCTTCTCGGCCCCCGAGCTGGGGCGCTCGAAGCCCGCGCCCGACGTCTTCCTGCACGCGGCCCGGGTGTTCGGGGTCCATCCACGAGACACGCTCGTCATCGAGGACTCCTCGCATGGTGTCGAGGGAGGAGTCGCGGCCGGTATGCGGGTGATTGGTTTCACGGGAGGCGGACACAGCTGGCCCGGTCATGCCGAAGCCCTGGCGAGCGCGGGAGCCGTGAAGGTGGTGTCTCGTATCGAGGACGTAGGAGCGGCCATCGAAGAGCTGTCGTCCGCGGGGTAGGACGGCGCTATCGGGTTCGAGGTGGTGACAGCTGTCTCGAAGCTGGTGAGAGCAGTCACCACCCCCCTCGCGCCTACCTCGCTCCCCTTCCCCGTAACTCCCTGAAACCACAGAGGCTCCCTGCCCACGAAGTGCGACATGGACATGGCATGTCGGGTGCAGAAGGACAGGTCATCACGTTTCCGCACCAACCTCGCCGCACCTCCCCAGGAGCCCTCCATGTCCCGCATCGGCCGCCCCCTGCCCCACCGCTCCGCGACCCTCCCCACGGCCCAGACGTCCCAGCCCAGGCCCCCGGCCCGTGCCTCCACGCTGCCGGCCTCGTTGGGCTCCTCGGCGGTCACCACGCCCCCCACGGCCAGGCCCGCCGCGAGCGCACCGGCCACCACGGAGTCCAGGCCCGTGAAGCACCCGGGCTTGCCCGAGGGCGCCCCCACGTACAGCCCCTGGGAGAAGAGCTCGGGCGCGGCCTCGAACCTGATGGTGAGTGGCGGCGACAACAAGCTCACGCTTCCCCCGGGCGCCAAACAGAACATGCTCGTGGACAGGCCGGGCAACCCCTTCCAGAAGGATGTCTTCGGGGGCCGGGTGAATGGCAACCTGGGCTCGATGCAGGCCTCCACCGCGAGCCACAACAGCGGTGGCCTGTACCACTACTCGGCCCAGGCCGAGCTCAACGGGCCGCACGCCGCCTATGAGCTGCAGAAGGTTCACGCGGGCCGTCTGGGCGTAACCAGTGGCCAGCTCACCGCCGAGGCCAACGCCTTCAAGGCGCAGGCCCAGGCGGGCGTCTCGGCGGATACGAAGGGCCACGCGTACACGGCCGCGCTGACGGCCAAGGCGGAGACGGGCGTGGGCGTCGCGGCGAGCGCGAGCCACGACTTCAACCGGCACGTGGGCGCGTACATCAAGGGCGAGGGCAAGGCCTCGGCCACCGCCTACGCCGAGGGAGTGGCTTCCCTGGATCCGAGGACCGCCACGGCGATGCTCTCGGGCCAGGTGGGCGCGGCCGCCACGGCGGGCGCGTATGGCACGGCGGGCGGGCACCTGGGCCGGCTGCACGGTTCGGTCACCGCGGGCGCGGTGGCGGGCGTGGCCGCCCAGGCGGGCGGGAAGCTCGGCCTGGAGAACGGCTTCTTCAAGCACTCCGCGGACGTCAACGCCGCGGCGGGCGTGGGCACCCACCTCAAGACCGACGTCGCGGTCGACCTGCGCCACCACATCAAGCCCAGCATCGCGGCGGGCCTGCGCCCCAGCTTCGCCTCCGCCTCTGGAGTGGCCTCGTCCTCGGGCGTGGTGCAGCCCGAGAAGTCGCGGGTCGAGGAGTTCTTCGCGAGGGCTTTCGGCGGGTAGCGGCGCGCCCCTGGGCTCCAGCACTCCGGGCAATGACATGTGGCAACATCGCGCCCAACCGAGGAGTGTCCATGGAACTCAGAGCGGCTCTCGTCCCGAATGAGCCGGATCCGGAGCGGCGTGCCGAGCTGAAGCGACGGATACTGGAGATCGAGAAGGTGCTCGAGCGCGGAGAGGACGCCTCCGCGCTCATCGAGGCCTTCAACCACGACACCGGCCGTTCCCATGACGCCCGGTTCTTCCTCGAGTACTGGAGGTCGCGCGACCTCGAGGACGTCGTGGACGAGGCGTGTCAACCCCGGCCCGGGCGGGTGCCCGACATCACACGAGCGGAGTTGGTGGAAATCGTTCGCCGGGCGATGCCCACGCAGCCTCGATTCGAGCCGCGGTATGAGTCCTTCTATCGGGAGCTGTTCGAGGCGAATGTCCCCAGACCGCACGCCGCGAGCCTGATCCACAACCCGCCGGATCCGAGACGCCACGGGATCGTGGATTGGGCTCCGTCGCCCGAGGAAGTGGTGGAGCTGGCGCTGGCATACCGGCCCATCCAGTTGTGAGCGACGAGGACCTGGCGGCCCCCCGCGCCTGATCGCGGGGGGCCCGCCATGCAGCCCGCGCTACGAGCGGACGACCTTCGTCACCGAGGTGCCGGAGGCCCCGGTGTTGGTGTTGAACTGCTCGGGACTGCCCACCTTGAGTTGGTTGTGCACGTCCTTCACGCCGAGGACATCGTCGATGAGGTCCTCGATGGTGCGCTTGTCGCGGCGCTCCTCGACCAGGCCGGTCAGCGTGACTTCTCCATTCTTCACCTGCACCTCCACGTGCTCGGCGTTCACCCACCCGTGCATGAGCCGGTCGTAGATGTCCTCGCGGATGCGCTCATCCGAGCGCGTGTACGCCTTGGGCCCCTTGCCCAGCTTGCGCAGGCCCTCGCGGAACCGGTCGCCGAGCCGCTCGAGCGGGCCGCGCTCGTTGTAGTCGCGGCGGACGGAGAAGCCCTCGTTCCTGTCGCGCGCCACGTAGGTGCCGTAGCCCCGGTCGTACCCGAGGTCGCGCTCGGAGTACCCGCCGCCTCCGAAGTTGCCCTGCGAGTTGTAGGAACCCGGAGGGTTGTATTGACCCTGGTTGTAATTGCCCTGGGGGTTGTAGCCATAGCGGCTGGAGTCCTCGCGTAGACCCCGGCCGTAATCCTCGAACCCGCGGCTGCTGCCCGAGTACCCCTGGCCGCCCTGCCACGGACCGCGCTCCTGCCTCGACCCCATGTCACTGCCCCGGAAGCCTTCGTCGAAGTCCCGCTCCCGGCCTGCCCAGCGCTCCCGGTCGTCTTCCAGGAATCGGCGCGTCTCGTAGTCCCTGTTCGCCATGACGTGTGTCTCCTCGTGGTTGCGCGTACATGTCACGTGACGGTGACATTTCCCGTTGCAGCTGCATCTCGATGTCACGTGGGGCCCGCGATGCCCGGAGGCCTCGCGAGTCCAGGGCAAACTGGGGCGTCATCGCCGGGCGGCAACGGGTGGCCACGCGTGCCTCGGCAGGTCGGCCGCTGCACGGTCACTGGCCCACGGGGAGAACGGGCCCGGAGAATAAAATCAGGCGAGCACCAAGCCAGGAAGCAACCCGACGCGGGTTTCAGCCCGCCACGGAGGGGACGAGGCGCTTCCAGAGGAAGTAGCGGCTCTCCCCGGGGGGGTAATCCGGCAGGGTGCCGAATCGCTCGTAACCCTGCTTCTCGTAGAAGCCCAGGGCCTGGAAGCTGAAGGTGTCGAGGTGTACGGCATGACAACCTCGCGCCACGGCGGCCTCCTCGATGCACGCCATCAGGCGCCGCCCCCAGCCCTGCCCTCGCAGGTGCTCACCGACCCAGAGATGACTCACGAAGAGCCATCCCCAATGGGTGAAGCCCTCGGCTCCGCCGCACACGGTGCCGTCCTGCGTTCGCAGGAGCACGGCCAGTGGCTTCCAGTCCTCCGGTGGCGCACGCGTCCTGTTGTAGGCCACCAGGTTGCGCACCACGGCCCGAGTTTCCTCGGGAAGGGGCTCTTGCTCCACCGTCACCTTCAGCGTGTCGCCCGCTCGCATGCCCCGAGGATACGTGCACTTCCGTGCGCGAGCCAGACATCCCGAGACAAGAGACACGCCTCGGTGGGCTCAGTCCTCGACGTCGTTCACGTGGTTGAAGGGCACCCCCGCGAGGATGGGCGTTCCGTCCTCCAGCATCCGCTCCTCGGTGGAGATGCTCCACACGTCGAGCGTGTCGTCATTGTCCACCTGCCCCGCACACACCAGGGTGATGTTGCAGTCGGGGCATTCGCCGTACACACCCACCATGCTCTCCAGTCCCTCCGGGAGCTGCGCCAGGGTGATGGGCTTCGCCTTGACGTGTTTGACGGTATCCACTCCGATGCCCCGCATCGCCGCCGCCCGCTCCACCCGCGGAGTGCCGCGCTCCTCCAGGGGACCCGGACCGGCGAAGTACGCGTAGCGGTTGCCTCGCTCGGGCGAGAAGCCGACCTCCTCGATCGACGCGGAGTAGGCGTCCTTCTCCTGGAAGTACGCGCGCTGCGTGGTGTACCAGGCCTTGAGGTTCGCCTTGCACTCGCCCTGCTTCGCACGGGCCTGGAAGCGAATGAAGTTCGGGATGGCAATGGCCGAGAGCACTCCCACGCACGGGCAGAAGAGCACCAGCCCCGAGATACCGAGGATGATGAAGAGCGCCTTCCGGCTCAGCCCAGAGCCGGACACGGTCGACATGTTGCCGCATGCGCAGGTGATGTTGGAGCCGGGCACCCGCCCCGTCACGTCGAGGACGTTGCCGCACTTCGGGCACTTCATGGTCTTCACGCTGTTCCCCCTCCGGGTACTGCTTCACGAGCCCTGGAGCCTAGAACGGAAGTGCCCTCGTGTTCACCAGGGTTCGACCTGGGGCGCACAGCCGCAGGCGCCTGGCGGAGTCGTAGGTGACGAGGTGCGCTAGTCCTTCAGCTCCTCGACCCCCAGGGACACGCGCCTGGCCTTGGCCTTTCGCGCCACGTCCATCACCTTGCGCACGTCCCCCACCCGCAACGAGTTGTCCGCCTTGAGCAGGATCTTGCGGATGGGGTCCCTGGCGATCTCCTCGCTCAGCCGGCCCTCCAGCGCCTTCTCGTCCAACGCGTCGTTATCCAGATAGAGCTTCTTGTCGGGTGTCACCGAGAGGATGAGCGTGTTGTCCTTGGTGTCTGGCTTCTTCTTCTCACTCTCCCTGGCCTTGGGCAGCTCCACGCTCTTGCCACGCTGGAGCATGGGGGTGATGACCATGAAGATGATGAGCAACACGAGCACCACGTCCACCAGCGGAGTGACGTTGATTTCGGCCTTGGGGCCCTTGGAGGGTCCCCCGACTGACATTCCCATGAATGCACCTGGATTTCTGGGAGGATTGGACCACCGAGCGGCAACCGGAGAACCGCGCCCCCGTCCACACGCCGTTCACCCTAAGGTGACGCGGACGCGCCATGGCCGAGAGACAGCCATTTTTCCGTCATGGTCCCGTCATGACCACGGCCGAGGATGGGCGGGGACGAGCATCACCAGTACGGTACTTGCATTCATGCGACCGCATCATCCAGGCTCGCGCGCCTGACGCCATGTCGTCGCTCCTGGGCCGGCAGGTGGAGCCAGTGCGTCGAAGAGGAAGAACCGTGAAGAAGCTCCTGAAGAAGTCGCCGTTCATCCAATCCGGGCCGTCCATGTTCAGGCGGCCGGGGCATGGCCTGTCCGTGCTCGCCGTGGGGCTCGCCGCCCTGCTCTGCTGGGGCTGCGGCGAGGGAGACTCCGATGGGGGGTCGGATGTGGAACCGCCAGTGCCGGGGGGCAACGTCCCCCGTTTGTCGGCCATCAATGTCGTGAACGCACGTGCGTTGTTCGTGGCGGAGACGTCCACGGCCCAGAAGCGCTCCAGTGGCGAGGCCTCACAGGCTCGCAAACTGTTCAAGATCACGGAGAGCGGGGCGATCCAGGAAGTCACCTACCAGGATGAGGCGGGTGTCGAGGTGAAGGACGTCCAGACTCCGGTGGCGGTCTACAATTCCAGCCACAACTACGTCATCGTCTGCTTCGGCCGTGACATCTACAACGCCCAGTCCTGTTACCTCGTCGCGAAGCGTGATGGCACCGCCTTCTCGCTGGAGCACGCGGGCTATCCCCTGCCCCAGCTGAGGAACTTCATCAACAGCCCAGCCGTCACGTCGGACACCGCGGGCAACCTGTACTACCTGGCCCGGGACAATTCCCGGAGCGGAGCCACTCAGCCAGTCGTCCAGCTCATCCGCCTCGATGTGCAGAACCCTCTGGCCATCAAGCGGACGATCCACACCCCCGTCGACGAGGAGGTGCAAGGCTTCGCGGTGGACCCGGCCGGCAACGTCATCTACGTGGGTGATTCGCAGGGGGAGGTTCGGGTCCCGGTCAACCGGCTCAAGAAGGCCTCCGGCGGTTACTTCAACCTGCCCTCCATGATGATGTCCTACTGGGTCGACCTCGAGGGCCGGTTCGCCTACTGGTCGTTCGATGCGAAGCACATCCAGCGCCTTGGCATCGATGCGAACAACAACGTCTCCGTGGGTGACTATGGGACGACCGACATCTCCGCCTTCTCGTTCTCCCCCTCGTGGAGCCAGCAGATCCGCACCTCGGACCGGCTTCTGATCGTGAGCATTCCGGATGCCAATATCTATGAGGTCTACAACCCTTCCGGGACGCCGCGCCGGGTGGAAGGACTCCCGCTCGCGACGGTGAAGCGTGTCGCCGCGGCTGGTGACTCCTACTACCTGTCGGGAAACGACAAGACCGGAGCTCCCCTGTTGATCAAGGTCGACGCCACGACGGATGCCGTCTCGAATCTGCTGACCCCGGGTGAGTACGACGTCTCCGAGATGGCAGCGGCTCCCGATGGAGAGCTGACGTTCAATGCGCTCCGGATGCGCGACGGCGCCAGGATCATCGGACGGATCAGCTCCAGCGGTGAAGTGTCGGTGCTCGACGTGACGCTCGACGCGCGCGTCATCATCCTGGAGCCCATCCAGTAAGGCCATGCGTCCATGCCCGGCGCCAGTATCGGCTCCGGATGCCGGGCATGAACGCCCTACCCTGTCCACCTCGGGGGCCGGCACGTAGTTCACCGCCCCGGCCTTGACCGTGACCGACTTCAGGCGAAGACGTCGGTGACCAGGCGGCCCTGCTTCTCCATTCCCGTGAGCCACGCCGCGGCCTCCTCCGCGGAGCAGCCCACGGCCTCCTGGTGGATTCGCGCGAGTGTCTCCCGGACCGCGGGCGCCATGAGCCGGCCATCTCCGCAGATGAAGAAGAGGGCGCCCTCGTCGAGCAGCGCCTTCACCTGCTCACGCTCCTTCCACAGCCGGTGTTGCACGAACGTCACGTCCCCCTCCGGCTGACGGAAGAAGGCGGAGAGCACCTTCACCACACCCTCCCGCTCCCACTTCGCCAGCTCGTCGCGGTAGAGGAAGTCCACGTCCGGGTGATCGCACCCGAAGAAGAGCAACGCGGGCCCGGCCGCCTCTCCCCGCGCGTGGCGCAGGGCACGCTCCTGGATGAAGCCCCGGAAGGGAGCCAGTCCCGTGCCCGCGCCCACCATGATGATGGGCGTCGCGTTCGAGACAGGCGGGTGGAAGGGCACGTTCGGCGTGTGCACCGCGACCGCCACCTGCTCCCCGGGGCTCAGCCGGGCGAGGTAGCTCGAGCACGTGCCGTGGAAGCGGCCCCGGCCGGACCACGCCTCCGCGTCCAACACCGCCACCGTCAACGTGCACCGGGTGGGGTTCTCCAACGGAGAGGACGACACCGAGTACTGCCGCACGCGCATGGCGGGGAGCAGCTCAAGGAACTCTCCAAAGGACAGGATGCACGAGTCGTACTGCTCCAGCAGGTCCAGGACGCTCACGCGCTTGTCGAGAATCTCCTGCTTGTAGCGCCCTGCATCCCGGGCCAGGGCGGCCAGGTGCATCGCGTGGGGCGGGCACGGGTTCTTGTCCGCCAGTCGCTCCAGGTCCTTGCGCGTGGCGGGTGCCGACAGCTCCACGTGCCGGCCGAGCAACTCCCGCACCGGCACGGGCCTGCCCATGGGGAGCGAGGAGGCCTGGGCGCCCCGGGTGGAGCGCAGGACGACGGCGGCATCCGCCCGTACCCCGAGGCGGCGCGCCGCCCGCTCCACGAGCTCCGGGTGGTTCTCCGGCAGCACGGCGAGGTAGTCGCCCGCCGCGTACGTCACGCCCTCGGGCAGCTCGAACACGAGGTGCCGCTTGGAGCGCCCGAACGGCGACGTCAGGTCGACGAGCTCCCGGTTTTCCACCAACGTCGCCAGCTCGAGCTCGTTCTGCTTCACCAGTTCCACGCTGACCGGGGGCACCATCTCCACCGTGTAGAGCGGACCGGAATCCACCTCGCGCGAGGACACACCGAGCGCCGTGCCCACGCCCTCCCAGAAGGGCGCGTACCACTGCTCGAAGTCCCCGAAGAAATCACCCCGCGCATCCGCCTCGCCGCGCGCGACGATCGCCTGGGCTCCCGCGGCGCTCAACCGCTCGTCGAGGAACTGGGGCACCGCCTGGTAGGTCTCGCCCCAGTCCCGGTTGCCGCAGCCGAACACGGCGTAGCGCACGCCCGACAGCGAGCCCGCGGGCACGCTGGACATCCACGAGTGGAACGCGCGCGCGTTGTCGGGCGGCTGGCCGTTGTAGGAGGCCGTCACGACGATGACCGCGCCCTCCCGGGGCAGCTTCCCGGTGTACTCGTCCAGCGGCGCCACACGCGTCGAGTAGCCGCGCGCGAGCCCGTCACTCGCGATGCGCCGGGCGAACGCCTCGGAGGCACCCGAGTTGGAGCCGAAGAGCAGCAACAGGGGCGTGCCATGCGCGGCCACCTTCTCCGGGGGCTGGGGCGCGGACGCCACGGGGCGGGGCGGCGTGGTGGGCCGGGCCGTGCTCGGACGGGAACCGGGCTTGCGCTCGCGAACGCGGAGCTTGAGCCCCTCGGGCTTGAGCGTGAGCGACTCGCGGATGCGCAGCGTGTACGGCGCGGGCGTGGACAGGTGGAAGCGCTGCAGGATCATGCCGAGCACGAGCGTCGCCTCCTGGAACGCGAACGCCCGGCCGATGCACGCGCGCAGCCCGTTGCCGAAAGGCTTCCACGCGTGCTGGGGGATGCTGTCGCGCACCTCGGGGGCGAAACGCTCCGGGGCGAAGCGCTCCGGGTCCTTCCACACGGCCGGGTCACGGTGCAGCATGGGGATGAGCACCATGAGATCATCGTTGACGCCGACGGGGTACCTTCCCGCCAGGAGCGTGTTGTCCGCCTTGGGGTTCAGGGCGAAGGCGGGCGCGGTGGGCCACAGGCGCAGCGTCTCGCGCAGGATCTGATCGATGTATTGCAGCTGGGAGATGTGCTCGAAGCGCGGGGTGTCCGAGCCCAGCACCCGGTCCACCTCCTCGTAGGCCTTCTGGCGCACCTCGGGGTGGTGCAGCAGGAAGTAGATGGCGAAGGACAGCAGGCCGCTCGTCGTCTCATGACCCGCGACGAGGAAGGTCACGAGCTGATTACGAATGTTGTCATCGTCCAGCTTCTCGCCCGTGAGGGGATCCTTCGCGTCGAGCATGAGGCTGAGCAGGTCGCGCGGGGTCTCCCCGGGCGTGAGGGTACGGCGCTTCGCGATGAGCTGACGCGTCACCTCGTGCATGTAGCCGACGTCCGCCTGGAACTGGCGCTGGGTGCGCAACATGAGCTGCGTCTGCAGGGGGACACGCCGGGTGCGGTTGCCCGCCTCCTCCAGGGCGCGCACCATGGACTCGACGAAGGGGTGCATCTCCTTCTGGTAGAAGGAGTTGAAGCGGAAGCCGAAGCCGCACAGCGCGATGGTGTCGAGCGTGAGCCGCGTCATGTTGTCGGACACGTCGATGTCGGTATCGGGTCCGAAGCGGGTCCAGCGCGTGAGCATCTGGTCGGCCACGTCGAGCATGCCGTCGTGGTAGTCCTGCATGGCCGCGGGGCTGAAGGCGGGCATCAACAGGCGGTGGGCCTTGCCCCAGTTGGGCTCCTCCGTCTCCGCGGTGAAGAGGCCGTCGCCCGCGAGCTCACGGAGGTACCAGAGGGCCTGGGTCACCTTCTTGGCGAAGCGCGTCTCGTCACAGACGTCGGCCACCAGCTCGTACGAGCTGAGGATCCGGACGGAAACGCCCCCCGGGAAGGACAACCGGAAGATGGGCCCGAACTCGCGTGCGAGCTTCATCATGTTCTGCAGGGGCGTCTCGGAGCCCAGGTCGGGCGCGTTGCCGACGAGGGGGCGAGGGCGTGGCTGGGGGATGTTCGTGGACAGGGCTGGTCTGCTCATGGGAAAGCGAAGGGATGGATGTAGAAGGGGTACGGAACAGTAGGGTCCGGCTCGCGAAGGCGAAATTCGCATCCGGCTCAGTTTTTGGAGACGCGCCGAGATGAGCACGCGCAACCGGGCCGCCCCTCGGAAGCGGCCTCGTCAGGAGCGGGCGAAGGCGACGGTGGAGGTGCTCCTGGAGGCGGCGGCTCACGTTTTCGTCAGCTCTGGCTACGAAGGCACCACCACCAAGCAGGTGGCCGAGCGGGCGGGCGTGAGCATCGGCACGCTCTACCAGTACTTTCCGAGCAAGGAAGCGCTGGTCGCCATGCTCCTCGAGCGGCTGCACCAGCGGGTCCTGGGCATCATCTCCGACAAGCTGGTGCACCACCCCATCACGGATCTGGAGCAGGAGGTGCGAGACCTGATCCGGACCCTGGTGGAGGTCTACGGGGTGAATCCGCGCCTCCAACGGGTCCTCCTCGAGCAGGCGTCGCGCATCGGCCCCCTTCAGGTCGTCCAGGAGATCGAGGCGCGTGTGGAGTCACTCGTGCAGGGAGTGCTCTCGCGCAACCTGGAGTTCGAGCATCCACGAGACCTGGGGCTCGTCGTCTTCATCATCATCCGGGCCCTGCGCAGCGCGGTCTGGTCCACGGTCGTCGAACGGCCCGAGCTGATCGGAACCCCCGAGCTCGTGGAGGAGCTGAGCGCGCTCGTGCTCGGCTATCTGCGGCCACGCCGGTAGGAACGGCTATATTGCGCGAAGAAGCCGTTCAACAGCCCCGCGCACCGGCGTGGGAGCGAGGAGCGAGCGCATGGGGACGTACAAGGAGTTCCACGGCAGGTCCGTCGAGCAGCCCGAGGCTTTCTGGGCCGAGCAGGCCCGGCTCATCGACTGGGAGCGTCCGTTCGACCAGGTGCTGGACTTCTCACGTCCGCCCTTCACGCGCTGGTTCGTCGGGGGGCGCACCAATCTGTGTCACAACGCGGTGGACAGGCACCTGGCGGCCCGGGCCCGACAGCCCGCGCTCGTCTATGTCTCCACGGAGACCCAGGAGAAACGCCAATACACCTACGAGCAACTGCATACCGAGGTGAACCGGGTGGCGGCCATGCTGCGCGCGCTCGGGGTGAAGCGCGGCGACCGGGTCATCCTCTACCTGCCCATGGTTCCCGAGGCGATCTTCGCCATGCTGGCGTGCACGCGGCTGGGGGCCATCCACTCGGTGGTGTTCGGAGGCTTCGCGGCGCACAGCCTCGCCACGCGCGTGGATGACGCGCGGCCGGTGTTGCTGGTGACAGCGGACGCGGGCATGCGCGGCGGCAAGGTCATCCCCTACAAGCCGCTGGTGGAGGAGGCCCTGGGACTGGCGCAACACCCGCCCTCCCGGGTGCTGGTGCTCGACCGGGGCTTGGATCCGAACATGCCCCGCGTGCCCGGACGCGACGTGGACTACGCCACGCTGGCGCGCGAACACGAAGGCGCCCGGGTCGCGGTGGAGTGGCTCGAGTCCTCCGAGCCGAGCTACATCCTCTACACCTCCGGTACCACCGGACGCCCCAAGGGCGTGCAGCGGGACACGGGAGGCTACGCGGTGGCGCTGGCGTCCTCGATGCGCCTCATCTTCACCGGCCAGCCCGGCGAGACGATGTTCACCGCGAGTGACATCGGTTGGGTGGTGGGGCACTCGTACATCGTCTATGGCCCGCTGCTGGCTGGCATGACGACAGTGCTGTACGAGGGGCTGCCCATCCGCCCGGACGCGAGCATCTGGTGGCGGCTGGTGGAGGAGCACCGGGTGAACGTGATGTTCACCTCCCCCACCGCCATCCGGCTCTTGAAGCGGCAGGACGCGGCGTACCTGTCGCGCCATGACACATCGAGCCTGCGCTACCTGTTCCTCGCGGGCGAGCCCCTGGACGCCCCCACCCACGAGTGGATCTCCACCGCGCTGCCCTCCACCCAGGTGTTGGACAACTACTGGCAGACGGAGACGGGTTGGCCCCTGCTCGGCCCTTGTCCGGGGGTGGAGGCCCGGCCACGCAAGTTCGGCTCGCCCGGCACGGCCATCTACGGCTACCGCGTCCGGCTGCTGGATTCGCTGAGCGGCGAAGAGGTGAAGGAGCCCAACCAGAAGGGCGTGCTGGTAGTGGAGCCGCCCCTGCCGCCCGGGTGCCTGTCCACCGTATGGGGCGACGATGAGCGCTTCGTATCCACGTACTTCTCCCACTTCGACAAACCCGTCTACAGCACCTTCGACTGGGCCATGCGGGACGAGGACGGGGACTACTTCATCCTCGGCCGGACGGATGACGTCATCAACGTGGCGGGTCACCGGTTGGGCACGCGGGAGATCGAGGAGGCCATCTGCGGGCATCCCGGTATCGCCGAGGTCGCGGTGGTGGGCGTGAAGGACTCGCTCAAGGGGCAGGTGGTGGTGGCCTTCGCGGTGCCAAAGGACGCCTCGCGGCTGCGGACGGAGGAGGGCCGCGCGGGACTCACACGCGAGGTGATGGACACGGTGGACAAGACGCTGGGGGCCCTGGCCCGCCCCGCCCAGGTGCACCTGGTGACGCTGCTGCCCAAGACGCGCTCGGGCAAGATGCTGCGCCGCAGCATCCAGGCCCTGGCCGAGCAGCGCGAGCCCGGCGATCTCACCACCCTGGAAGACCCGAGTGCCCTGGAGCAGATCCGCGCCGCCCTGAAGCCGCGCGAATAACGGCCAGAGCTCCCGTCGTCAGTGACGCTCGGGCGGGGTGGAGCCCTCATTCAGGGCCCGAGCGCCGAACTTCCTGGCCGCCTCGAGGAACTCGTCACTGAGGCGCGTGCCGCGAACGGCACGTGCCAACGACAGCGCGCCAAACATGAGGGCGAGCAGCGCGAGCGCGTTCTCCCGGGACTTCTCGCCCGGACCCAGCAGGCCACTCAAGTCCTGGATGAACCCGGCGAGCTCCTTCTCCAGGGCCTCACGATAGGGCTCGCCCTCCCTGGCGACCTCGGAGGTGATGCTCGGCAGGGGACAGCCGACCTCCACGTTGTCCCGATGTTTTCGCGACAGATACCGGTAGAGCACGCTCAGCACGGGAGGGCGGGACGTGTCGCGCATCGCCCCCTGGATCAACCCGCTCCACATCGCCCGGGCCGTGCGGTGGATGGTCTCGGTGAAGAGATGCTCCTTGGACTCAAAGTGTCCATAGAACCCTCCCACCGTGAGCCCCGCCCCCTTCATCACGTCCATGACGGAGCTCGCTCGAATCCCCCGCTCGAGCAGCAGCGCGGCGGCGGACTCCAGGATGGCGTCGTGCGACTTCTGCTTCTGCTCCGCTTTCTGGCTCATGGCGTGACCTCGCTCCGGAGTGACTGGACGCGCTGCTCCGGCAGGACACTATTTTATGACGAACATGATATTTCACCCATCATCTTTCAAGGCTCGCCCGGGCCCCGGGCGAGCGGTGGCCGCGGGAGGTCCCGTCACAGCCGTTCGAGGATGGTGGCGATGCCCTGACCTCCGCTGACGCACAGGGTGATGAGGGCGGTCTGCTTGCCGCTCCGCTCGAGCTCATCGAGCGCGGTTCCGAGCAACATCGCCCCCGTCGCGCCGAGTGGATGACCGAGCGCGATGGAGCCACCGTTGACATTCACCCGCTCGGAGTCGATCCCCAACGCACGGGTCGTCTGTAGCACCACGCCCGCGAAGGCCTCGTTGATCTCCCACAGGTCAATGTCACTCGCCTTCATGCCCGCCATGCGGAGCGCCTTCTGGCTGGCCGGCGCGGGGGCGGTGAGCATCAGCACCGGCTCGCTCCCGATCGTGGCCATCGCGCGGATGCGGGCTCGAGGCCGGACGCCCTTCTCCCGGACATACCGTTCCGAGGCGAGCATCACCGCGGCGGCCCCATCGACGATGCCGCTCGAGTTGCCAGCGGTGTGGAGGTGCCGCAGGGCCTTCGCGCGGGGGTAGGCCGCGAGCGCGAGTTGAGCAAGCGTCTCCCCCCTGGGACCGACGACCGTTTCACCCAGCGCGGTGAACGAGGGCTTGAGCGCGGCGAGCCCTTCGGCCGTGGTGTCGGGACGGGGAAACTCGTCACGTTCGAGCACCACCGCGCCCGTGTGGGGATCCTTCACGGGAAACAACGACTTCGCGAAGCGGCCCTCCTCGATGGCACGCGCCGCGTTCCTCTGGGAACGGAGCGCCACGGCATCGATCTCCTCGCGCGAGAACCCCTCGAGAGTGGCGATGAGGTCGGCGCTGATGCCCTGGGGGACCTGGAACACGCGCTCGCGCAGGTGCGTGTTGTTGCCATCCTGACCGCCGCCGTCGGAGCCCATGGGGACGCGCGACATGCTCTCCACGCCCCCGGCGATGACGAGCTCCATCGCGCCCGAGGCGACCGCCATGGCGCCGAAGTGGACGGCCTGTAGTCCCGAAGCGCAGAAGCGGTTGAGTGACACCGCCGACACCTCGTTGGGCCATCCCGCGGTGAGCACCGCGCTACGAGCCAGATTCGCGCCCTGCTCCCCAACCTGCGAAACACACCCCGCGATCACGTCGTCCACTTCGCGCGGGTCAAAACCCTGGCGCTGTTGGAGCGTGTTCAGCACCTGCGCGAGCAACTCCTGCGGGTGGATGCCCGAGAGCGCCCCCTTCCCCGCCTTGCCGCGCCCTCGCGGGGTCCGTACGGCGTCGATGACGTAGCCCATGACCATGATCCAGCTCCTTCACATTACGCTATTCATATTACGCGCATAATACGACATGTCAAGACCGGTTCCATCAGGAGAAGCCCAGGGCAACCCTCCATGGAAATACAAAACCAAATCAAAGCATTGCGGGCCGAAGAGCACGCCGATAGCCAATCGGGGCCAACGGCTCCATCAACCCGGAGAAGAGAAACGTGAGCGCACAAGTACAGTCCATCCAAACCCCGTTCGGTCAACTGGCCTACACCGTCGACGGCGAAGACAATGGCGTCCCCCTGATCCTGCTCCAGCGCTTCCGCGGGACGATCGACGATTGGGATCCGAAGTTCGTGTCCGCGCTCGCCACCCGGCGCCGAGTCATCCGCTTCGACAACGCGGGCATCGGCCGGTCGGGCGGCCAGGTCCCGGACAGCGTCGCGGGAATGGCCGAAGTGGCCATCGCCTTCGCGCGGGCCCTCGGCATCGAGCGGGCCGACCTGCTCGGGTGGTCCCTCGGCGGCACCGTTGCCCAGCACGTCGCCCTGGCCGCGCCAGCCCTGGTCCGGCGGCTGATCATCGCGGGTTCGAGCTCCGGCGGCCCCGCCGAGGGTCCGTCAGCCCATCCGCGGGTCCCCGAGGTAATGACGAAGCCCGTGAACGACCAGGAGGATTTCCTCTTCCTGTTCTTCACCGAGACCAAGACCGGGCGCGCGGCGGGTCAGGCGCATCTGGCGCGGTTGAACGCGGAGCCGCGGCGCGGGCCATCCGTGACGGGCGAGGCGTTCATGAGGCAGATGAAGGCCCTCTCCCAATGGCCGGGCGTACGGAACCGGCTCCGGGAGCTCACGCTGCCGATCCTCGTGGCCAATGGCGTCTCCGACGTGATGCTTCCCGCCTACCGCTCCTACGTCATCTCGCAGGAGGCACCCAACGCGAAGCTGATCCTCTATCCCGACTCCGGTCACGCCTTCCTCTTTCAGTACATCGAGGAGTTCACGGACGAGGTCCATCGCTTCCTCGATTGAGCCCTCCTTACCAGCCAGCGGACACCCCTCACACACGATTCCCTGGAACCGCTGGCCGTTTCATATTATACTCATAATATAAAGAAGGGTCAGTCCCAGGACGCAGCTCGGGTGAGGCCCCGCTGCGTCCTCATGAACGAGGAGAAGTCATGAACGGCCGAGTCTCCGCTCCCAAGACCACGCGGCACCTCCAGGATCTGGAGCGGGTCCTACGGGGAGAGGCACCACCCCCTCCGATCGCTCAGCTGCTGGGGCTCCTGCTCACCAGCGTCGAAACGGGACGTGTCGTCATCGAGATGGATGCCTCGAAGCGCCATGCCAATCCCATGGGGACCCTCCACGGTGGAGTGATCTGCGATCTGTCCGATCTCGCCATGGGCGCGTCGATGGCCACGACGCTCGAGGACGAGGAGAGCTTCACCACGCTCGATCTCACGTCGAAGTTCTTCAAGCCCATCTGGAACGCGCGCCTCCGGGCGACCGGACGCGTGGTCAAGCGGACGCGAACGCTCGGGCTGATCGAGTGCGACGTCGAGGACGACAAGGGCAGCCTCGTGGCCAAGGTGTTCAGCTCGTGCATGGTCCTCCGAGGAGACGAGGCACGCGGGCGATGATGACCACGACACCTGCGATGGCGGTCCGGACGCGGGCGAGGTGCCCGCGGGTGCCGTAACGAAAGCGCCGCAGCCACATTGAGGACCACGGCCCACCCCGCCACGAGGGGCGCTTCAGGCCACCTGTCGCATCAGCTCCGCATGACGGTGGGCGATGAGTTGGAAGATGTTCTCCCGGGCCATCTGCTCGGTGGTCGGGTCCATGGCCGGGGCCTGGGCACGCGCGAGATTCAACTGCTGTACCATTGCCCGCAGGTCTCCGGTGCTCGAGGCCTGCTTCGCGATGCCAGACAAGAGGGAGAGCCCCTTCGTGCAGAGCTTGGCGATGGCGTCTCCGAGGTGCTTCTTGGCGAAGGGCTCGATCGCCTTCAACAACTTGCCAAAACCGCCCTTCATCTTGAGCTTGCCCAGCTTGCCGAGGACCTTGTCGGTGATCTTCCCCGCGTTCTTCTTGATGAAGGACAGGCCCTTCTCCATCACCAGGTTGCCCAGGGGAGAGTTGGCGAACTTCTTGATCCCCTTGGCGACCTTCTTGCCAATGCTCTTGAAAAACCCGCCGATCTTCAGACCCATGTGAGCTCACTTTCCCTGGTTGGAGGAGAACCGCCCGCGGCGCAGCTGTGCGTCCAGGTCGGAAGACGTGTCGGTGCGAGCCGGGGCCGATGGGGTGGCAACAGGGGTCTCCGGCAGACCGGTGAGCGAGACGAGCGGCTTCTTCGCCGGAGTGAAGTCCGTCCTCTCCATGAGATCCGCCACGGCCACCGCCTCGTCCAGGAGGTGGTCCAGGGACTCGATTTCCGGGGGCTCGTGGCCCATGGCACGCAGATCCTCGTCCTCCACGACCAGGAGCTGCGGCTCCTCCTGCGGGTTCTGGACGAAGTGCACCACCTGCTGCACGTACTTCTCGAGGGGAACACCCAACTGCTCGGCCAGCTTCGGGGTATTGGGATCCGCGAGGAGCCGCGAACGAATGGCTTCAGGGGAAGGGGTCATGGGCAGGCAAGCTGCTCCTGCCCTCCCTGCTTGTCTTCCCGTCCAGCGGGCCGGGCCCCTCGTCTGGAACATGACGGAACGCACCAGCCCCCGGCCATCGAGACCGGCCGGAGGCGCACGACCGGGACCGCTACTTCATCCGCACCGTCAGAGCACCCGTGGAGGCGTTGTACGTGATGTAGCCCTTCTGGAACTCGCTCTCGCGGCCACCGGTGACGGCATACTCGTCGGACACCGGGTAGCCCAGCGCGCTCCTCTCCCAGCCCAGCGAGGCCCACTTGTCGCGGATGAGGCCGTGCACTTCCCAAGCGCCCGTGGTCGGCGTCCAGTAGATGCTGCCCTCGATGTTGCCCTTGCGGAAGTGGTTGTAGCGGCCCACTCCATCCGGCGTCACCATCTCATCGGTGATGGGGTAGCCCAGCACACCCTTCTCCCAGTCCAACGCCTCCCACCTGGCGCGGATGAGGCCGTGAATCGCATGGGCGCCCGTGTCCGGGGTCCAATAGATGCTGCCCAGCTGCGTGCCCTTGCGGAAGTGGTTGTAGCGGCCGATGGTGTCGGGCGTGGCCATCTCACCCGTGATCGGGTAGCCCAGCACGCTCGTCTCCCAGCCCATGGACTCCCACTTGGCACGAATGAGGCCGTGGATCTCCCAGGCGCCCGTGTCCGGGGTCCAGTAGATGCTGCCATTCTGGAAGTGGTTGTAGCGGCCGATCCCGTCCGGCGTCGTCAGCTCGTTGGTCCTGCACCCCCCGAGGATGCCCCCGGCTCCGCCCAACTGGTTGTAACGCGTCAGGATCGCCCCACCCACCACGCACCCGGTGCCGCAGTGAGCCTTGGCCCGGTTGAGGTAGTCCGTCCAGGGCCAGTTGGCTCCGGGATCCGTGCGGTTGTACGGCTGCAGTTGGCCGTGCCCCACCACGTGGTAGCGATCCAGGGGAATCCTGTTGTCACGCGTCATGTCGCACAGCAGCCGGGCCGAGGCGTCGATCTGCGCCACCGGCCAGGTCGTCTGCGACGCATACCCTCCGTGCTCGATGCCGATGGTGAAGTCATTGGAGCTCCGCCCGTTCAGCCCGCACTCCATGTTGCTGTTGTTGCTGCACTGGTAGGTGGCGCCGATGTGCCAGGCCCGGCTCGCATCCCGCACCAGCTGGCTGATCTCCCCACCATCCTCCCGCACCACGTAGTGTGCGCTCACCTGCGAGCTGCTGTTGGTCAGCCAGCTCCAGCACCCCGAGTAGCCGCTCTCACAGGTGTGGATGATCACCATGCGCGGAGCCAGGGGACGGGCGTTGTAGTTGGGCGACGGCCTCCACACGGCTCCCGCGTAGTCCGGAGCGACGGCGAGCGACTGCTCCACCCTCCCCTCCTCCGCGGTCAGTCCCTGCCCGCTCGCGGCCCACTCCTTCGACAGCGTCCCCAGCCCCAGGCGGGCCACCCGGAAGACTTCGTCCTGGACGAAGCTGCGACGGCCCTCCTCATCCTGGATGCCGGACACCTCGGCCACCGCCGGCGCCCACTGGCTCGCCCGCGTCCGGTCGAGCCGGAGCGCATCCGCGCGGTGCGACAGCAGCGCCGCCGCCGCCCGGATGTTGGAGCGCGCGTCCCTCCTGGCCTGCTCCACCGTGACGCCGGCCAGCTTCGCGCCCTCCTCGAGCAGCGCCCCCGAGAGCCCCATCATTCCATGGACGGCCGGACGTCCCTCGAACTCCTCGGCACCCTCCACCATCTGGTAGCGCGTCTGCACGAACGAGATGGACTTGAGAAGCGCGGGCGGCACGTTGAACTCGCTGCCCGCGACCCTGAAGAGCTCGTCGAACGACGCATCCTCGCGTGCGGAGGTCTCCGCCCCCTTCAGATCCACCTCGGCGGCGGGGACGGCGGATACCTGCTGCTCGTTCGCGCCGCACGCCTGCGCCAATGCCAGCGAGGCGGTGAGCAGGAAAATTCCAGGCCTGTTCTTCATCGATTCCTCCAGACGTCGTCACTCAACAGATAGAGGCGACGAGACAGACCCCGTCTCAAGAATCGAAGGAGAAAAGGCGCGGCGGTGACACCACGGGAGCCCCGCGCACAACCACCCGCGCGAGGCTCCCGGCGTTGAAACGGAAGCGCTTCAGTACGGCGGGGGATAGGGGCAGATCAGCGCGCCGGTGATGGGGTGCCGATAGCAGCCACTGGGGAGCTCCGCGGACTGGGCCTTGCCCGGCACCAGGGCGAGCCCCGCCACGCCAACGCCAGCGACCGCGGAGAGAAGGGCAACGATGCGAAGGGTCTTCTTGGACATTCACGCGCTCCTGTCATGGGTGAGAACGACGAGGGAAGCCTACCATGGCGAACCCCATCCGTTGATGCGTTCCGTCAAGGACGGGCACGCGCTTCCGGGCCACGAAAAAGGGGCGGCCCCTCACGAGGCCGCCCCCTGTCTTCACCCTGCTCGGGAGTCAGTACCCGCCAGGGCTATTTCGTGAACGAGATGGGGCCGTTGGACTGCGTGCTGTTGTTCGCACCATCCACGGCGCGCACGCGCCAGGTGTGGCTTCCGGCCGCCAGCCCGGTCAGCGAGGTCTGATGCGTGGCCAGACCGTACACCTCGAACTCCCACAGCGAGTAGCCATACTGCGTGAAACGCTTCACGCCGCGCATCCGCACGAACTGGCCCACCCCACTCAGGTTGGAGAGGTCGTCGATGCCGCCGTTGCCGGCGCTCTCCGTGTAGAGCGGCTTCCAGGTGGTGCCATCGAGCGAGGCCTCCACCACGTACTGGCTGCCGTATGCGGCCTCCCAATTGAGCACCACGCGCTTGATCGAATAGACGGCGCCGAGATCGACGGTGATCGACTCGGTATCCGGGCTGGCGGTGTCCGCGCGGCTGGACCAGCGCGTGGTGGTGTTGCCATCCACCGCGTCGTTGGCGCTGCCGAACTCATTGGACGTGGCGGACACATTGCGGCCGCGCGCCAGGTTGACGGTTGGGGCCGTGTAGGCACCGGCCGTGATGGCGGGAGTACGGTCCGTGCCGTCCACGGTGAGGATGTACTGGGCGACGCCCGCCCCCACGTCGTTCGTCCGCTCCCAGATGAACTGCGTCGAGGTCCCGGGAACCGTCGAGCCCGCCGCCGGAAGGAGCGCGGAGAAGGCCGCGGGCGGCGTGGTGTCGCTGAGGGTGAACGTGGACGTGGCAGAGGTGGTGACCCCGTTGGCCCAGTTGGTGGCCTTCACGTACCAGGTGTGCTGGCCGTTGGAGAGCTTGAGTCCCTCGAGCGCGAGGGAGGTGGCCTTCGTCCTGCCCCCCAGCACGGCCTGACCGTCGATGAAGAGTTCGTAGTACTGAATGCCCGTCTGCGCATCGCTGCTCGCCGTCCACGAGAACGGAGGCCGCGTGCCGGTGATGGTGGTTCCGTTCGCGGGCGTCTGGAGGGTGAACGCGGTGGGCGGCGTGGAGTCGGACAGACCGAAGCCCTGGATGCCATCGCCGTAGCGGTAGAACGGATTGCCATAGATGGGCTGCACGGGCAGACCCTTGGCGATCCGGTCGCGGATGGCGGTGCGCTCGGCCTCGGTGGCCCCCAGGTCGAACGGCAGGTCCCAGCGCTCCTTCTGGTCGGTCTCCACATCGGTGCCGATCTGATCCAGCGAGCGCGGCAGATCCCACGGCAGCCGGCCACGGGGCAGCACGTCACCGAACAGCACGTCCGCCAGCGCCGGGCCACCCAGGTCTCCGGGCCGGTAGACGACCACCAGCGCGTTGCTCTGCGGCGCCACGTTGGTGAGGATGTAGGGCCGCGGCAGGACCACCACCGTGGTCGTCGGGATGTTCTTCGACTTGAAGCTGGTGATGATGCCGTAGTGATCTCGGGGCTCGTCCGGCCTCGAGAAGGCGGTGTGAGGGGGACCGGCCGGGTCACCGGGGATGTAGGGCTTCTCCTTGTCCCATGCGGTGCCGTGCGTGAAGTAGCTCTCGCCCACCACCACGATGGCCGCGCTGGGGGTGACTCCCGCGGGCGCCGCGTCCTTGTACACCGTGATGCCCGCCGCCTCGGCGCGCTGCTTGATGGCCTGGTAGATGGTCAGGGCCCCGAACTCCGTGTTGTGGAAGTCCGAGCGCCAGGTGACCATGCAGGACGGGTCGTCGGCGCGCGGACCGGCGACGACGATCGAGGAGCCCGCGCCCATGCGCAGCGGCAGGGCGCCGTCGTTCTTGAGCAGGGTCATCGACTCCTGGGCGGCCAGACGGGCCGCCTTCTTGTTGTCGGCCGTGTGCCACTCGGAGGTTCCCGCGAGCCCCTTGCGGTAGGGGTCCTCGAACAAGCCGAGCCGGAACTTCAGCTCGAGGACGCGGCGGGCGGACTCGTCGACACGGGCATCGGTGACCCGGCTCTCGAAGTCGCCCATCTGCCCGGGATCGGCACCGCCCATCACGTCGGAGCCCGCCATGAGCGAGCGGACCCAGGGATCGCCCGCCGGCAGCCAGTCCGTGCAGATGACGCCGGTGTAACCCATGTTCTGGCGCAGGTAGTTGATGATGCCCGGGCTGTCACCCGCGCCCCACTGGCCCGGAGCCAGCAGCTTGCTGCCGGCGTAGCCGGGCATGATGCCGCTGGTGCCAGCCTCGAGGGCCGCGTGCCACGGACGCATGTGGTAGTGGATGGTGGTGCCGTCGTAGGTGATGCCGCCCTCGCCACCGGCGCCCTGGCTCGGCCAGTGCTTGGTGGTGACCCAAATGGAGTGGGGGTTCACCTCGGGGCCTCCCTGCAAACCAGCGATGAGCGCGCGCGAGAAGGCGGCCGCCACGTCCGCGTCCTCGCCACTGCCCTCCTGGATGCGCGGGTAGAGGATCTTCGTGCCCACCTCGGCCAGGGGCGACAGGGTGCCGCGGCTGCCCACGGCCAGCTGCTCGCGCCGCTGGATGTCGCCCATCTCGTAGGCGAGCTGCGGGTCACGCGTGGCGACCAGACCGGGCTGGGTGGGCCAGCTCGTCTTGAAGCCGTGAATGGAGTCACCCGCGTCGATGTAGGGGATGCCCAGGGGCGTGGCCGCGGAGGCCTTCTGGAAGGCGACGATGTCCTCCGGCGCCAGCGGCCCCATGGTGAAGCCCGCGTCGGGGTACTCCTTGGCATTGAAGAACAGCTGCATCACCTTCTGGTGCCGCGTCATCCGGCTCATCAGATCGTTGACGCGCGTGGCGATGGGGTTGTGCCAGTCCTCGTACGGCTCGATGGTGCCGTTCTTGTTCAGGTCGCGCATCCCGTTGATGAGCGGCACGCCATCCGCGACGGTCTCCACCACCGGGAGGTAGACGCTGAAGGTGCGCAGGTCCGAGCGGCTGGTGCTTCCGCTCGCGAGCGTGGCGACGACGTACCACTTGTAGGTCCAGCGATCGACCAGGTCCTGGTTGAGGGTGAACGAGGTCCCCGTGGTGGAGCCCACCTCGGAGAAGCGGTTGATCAGGGCTCCGGGCGCATTCCAGTCGTAGTCATTGCGGGTGATGTTGACGAAGAGCTTGTAGTTGGTGGCGCCGGTGACGGCGGCCCACTGGAACGTGGGGCGGCGGGTGTTGGTGATCATCGCGCCATTGGCGGGGGCGATCACCGCGAACGCACCGGCCGTCGCCGGAGGAGGCACCTTCACGTAGGGGTCGGGGATGATGGGACCACCGCCGCCGGGATCCGTGGAGCCCGTGCTGTAGATCTCCACCTGCCACACCGCGTCCTGCACCGCGAGCCCGGTGACGGACTGCGCGCGCTGCGTGTTGCCCGAGGAGTCCGTGAGCACCAGGCGGATGTCGGTGTTGGGCTGGGTGGGCGAGAACTGGTTCTTGGACATCGTCACCGTGGTGTTGGGCGGGAAGGTCACCAGGTAGGTGACCACCCTGGCCGGGTTGCGCACGGAAGGCGTCGCGAGGCCCTCTTCCGGGATGGGAGACACGGCCAGCGGCGTGGGCGAGATGCTCACCTTCGCGTAGGCCAGATCGGGGAAGACCAGCTTGACGGTCTGGTTGGTCGTCTGGGTCGGAGGCGGCGTGGTGTCACCGGGCTTGTAGACCTCGAACGACCAGAGCGAGTAGCCATAGCCCGTGCCGCGCGCGGTACCGCGCATGCGCACGTAGCGGTACGTGCCCGACACGGCGATCTCCCGGCGGCCCACCGCGCCATCGGTGATGGTGGCCAGGGTCGTCCAGGTGGCGTCATCGTTGGAGCCGTCGACGGTGTACGCCTTGCCATAGGCGCCTTCCCAGTCGAGCACCACCTTGCCCAGGGCCTGGGACGAGCCCAGGTCGACACGGATCGACTGGGGGTCCACCCCCGCGGCGGAGGACCAGCGCGTGTTGGGGTTGCCATCGAAAGCGAAGGAAGGCCCGAGGTTGGGATCGTTGTTCTCGATGCTCGTGGCCGTGGCGGAACGGCCCCGGGCGAGGTCCGTGCTCGTCGACGAGCTCCCGCTGTACACCTCGAACTCCCACAGCGAATACCCGTAGCCAATGGCCCGGAGCTGTCCGAGCATCCGGATGTAACGGCCCGAGCCGGACACGGTCAGGTCATCGGTGCCACCGTCACCGTTGGTGACGGTGCTCAGGGTCGTCCAATTCGTCCCGTCGTTGGAAGTCTCGATCTTGTAGTTCTTGCCGTAGGCGGTCTCCCAGTAGAGGACCACGCGGCTGATCGCCACGGTCGACCCGAGGTCGATGGAGATCCATTCGTTGTCGCTGAAGCCGCTGCTCCAGCGGGTCCCGGGATCGCCGTCGACGGCGGAGGGGCCCGTGAACACGCCATCCGACGAAGACACCGTGACGGGCTTGCCTCGGGCGAGGTTGGCGATTTGAGCGTGCGCGGCGATGGGCCAGGCGGCCGTCATACCCACGAGCACGAGGCCCGCGCAGGCAGACGCCCACCGTGTCCAGGCGCTGCGCGCGCCGTGGAGGAGTGAATTGAGAGGGTTCATGGGGGGTGAGAATCGGAGTTTGAGAATGTCAGACAACAATGGTCAGACAACGCAGAATCCCTTCCAGCCTACCACGCTGGAAGGGATTCTGATCACCGCTTCGAGACCACTACTTCAGGTCGAGGTAGTCGACCGAGAACACCCAGCCGTTCGGGTGCGTCACCCCCACGAGGCAGAGCGTGCCCGTGCCACTCGAGGAGACCGACGTGGTGAGGTTCGTCAGGCTCGGGCTGCTCCAACCGCCAGTCGACGTGCTCAGCGTGAACGAGCCGATGACGGAACCATTGAACTTCAGCTGTGCCTGGCCACCGGTGTACGGCGCGCCCACGTGAGCCGTCGCGGAGGTGATGCCCGACATGTTCACGTTGCTCCAGCAGATGGTGTCATTGCCCTCGAAGGCGACGACCTTGCCACCGCTGTCACCGCCGGCCTCGGCGAAGCAGCCCGTCAGCGTGGCGCTCTCCGCCTCCAGACGCCGGGGCGTGACCGTGCCGACGCACTGGCCCGAGCTGTTGCACGTCGAGCCCGTGGCGCAGGTGCCGCAGGTGCCGCCGCAGCCATTGCTACCGCACACCTTGCCCGAGCACGAGGGTACGCAGGAGCTGACGCACTGGCCCGAGCTGTTGCACGTGGTCCCCGTGGCGCAGGTGCCGCAGGTGCCACCGCAGCCATCGCTGCCGCACACCTTGCCCGAGCACGAGGGCGTGCAGGTGCCGCCGGACGCCACGCACTGGCCCCAGCTGCCGCAGGTCGTTCCGGTGCGGCACGCGCCGCAGGTGCCACCGCAGCCGTCACTGCCACACAGCTTGCCCGTGCAGTCCGGCTGGCAGGCGTTGGCCGTGGTGCCGATGTACATGTCATCCAGGTAGAGCTGCGCGCCGGTGTAGGCGGAGCCGCCCAGGGAGATCTCGAACTTGTAGGTGTCCGTGGCGGACGCGGTGAAGTTGGGCCCGGTGCACGTGGTCCACGAGGTGCCCACGTTGCAGTTGAAGGAGGCGATGGCCGTCCACGGATCGTGCGCCTGGACGATCTTGATGGGCACCGTGCGCGCCGCGTTCGACTTCAGGTCCACCTTCCACTTGTACGAGGTACCGGCCTGAAGCTGGAAGCCCTCCTGACGCACCTGCACGCTGTGGTTCGCCCAGCCGCCGTTGTCCACGCGCACCCACTGCACGAAGCCGCGCGTACCGCCCTCGTTGATGACCTCGGTGAGGCCCGCGCCACCGTCGAAGAACAGGTCGCTGCGGTGGTAGGTGAAGTCCTCGTTGAAGCCGCAGTTGCGGATGAGGTTGTCGGGCACGCCGTTGTTGTCGATGTCCTGGCACGCGGCCCGGGGCGCCTGCGCATAGCCCGAGTTGCGGTGGTACCAGCGGATGTAGTCCACCTCGAGCTTGGCCTTGTCACCATGGGCCGCCCAGTCGATGTTGACGCACGAGCCCGCCGTCTCCTGGCACTTGCCGCTCACGCACGCCGCGCCATTGGCGCACTGCGCGCTGGAGGTGCAGGCGCGGTCCTTCCACCCCAGGCAGCCCAGCTCGCCGCCCACCGCGTTGTTGAGGATGAGGTACATCGGCTGACGGAACTCGGTCGCGCCGTCACCCGTGGAGAAGACGCCCACGGGCTGGCCGCCGTTCTGCGGCATGTTGTCGATGTAGATCTTGAAACCGCTTTCATCCCAGAGAAAGCCCCACGTGTGCCACTGGTGGTAGTCAATCGTCTTGCCGCCCCAGGTGGCCCGCGCACCGCCCACGTCCCCGTCACACTTCGCGTCACCGTTGTTGGGCCAGGAGCTGCACGCGTTGGGCTCCCATCCACCGGGGTTGGCCGCCAGCTCGCCCGCCTCGGGGAACTCGCGCCACAGCACGTTGTAGCCCATGGCCTCGTTGGACGGATAAAGGGCCTTGTTCTCCTTGATCTGCGTGTACTCCATGATGTCGATCTCGCCATTCATGGGCCAGCCGGCGCTGTCATCGCGGCCACCGTTGGTGATGGCTCCGTTGGCGCCGAGCATCCAGATGGCGGGCCACATGCCATTGGGCGGCGTGGCCCCGGCGGGCAGATCCGCGAAGGGCATGCGCGCGCGGAACTCGATGTAGCCGTAACGGTACTCGACCTTCTCGTCGCTCTTGATGCGGCCCGAGGTGTACTTCGTCCCGTTCACCGGCGCGTTCGCCGTGCCATTGAACGGCGCGCACTCCTCGTGATCGAAGACACCGTTGCGGTTCTGGTCATACACGCAGTAGCCCGTGGCCGCGCACGTGCCGTTGGTGCCGCATTGGCTGGAGGTGGTGCACTGCTGCCAGACCACACAGTCCAACGGCTCCTGTCTCGCCAGCAGCGTCAGCTTGCCGTTCTCGACACAGTAGTTCCAGTTGTTGGGATTGTTGGGACACTCCCGGTTCGTATAGGCCTGCTGCTCGAAGTTGACGCCCAGGTTCTCCTTCGTCCAGTACTGGGTGTTGAGATAGGACTTGGGCTGGCCCTTGTTCAGGTCACCGCCAAAGTCATCCTCCCACGTCAATCCAAACGTCTGTCCCCCGATGGTGAGCGTCTTGGAGCCGTAGGACTCCAGTGACGCCTCGTACCCGGCGGACTCCGCCGACTCCACGGCGTCCTCGCTGGTCGCCACCGCGCAACCCACTCCCGCGATGACGCCCACGACGCAGAAAGCGCTTTCAACAACGAACCGCCTCCAGGACGAACTCCCGCTTCGTTTCATGCCCTTGATCCTTTCCGCACTCCGGGCGAACACGAGAAGAAAAAGTAAAGCCCGTAAACAAGGCCTTATACCAATATCCAGCCTTTGAGAACGCGAAAAAAGATTGACGCGACGCGGCAGTTCCTACCTGTGAACGAAAGGCTCCTTCAAAGCCGGGAGTCGCAGGGAGGCGCCAATTGCAGGACATGTGTTCAGCAGGGAGCCCTCGAAGTCCGAGGCCATGGAGCCTTCCTGGCCGCCCTGGGACAGGTCCCACCACTCGCCTGATGCCATGCGCCCGGTGGGCGGGTCAGGTCTGGATCGCCTCGTATGCCGAGCGCCAGAAGTCCACGTAAGCGGGTGGAGCATCTGGCGAGTCCATCAAACGCTGGGTCAGCAGGATGCCGATCAGGCCGGTCTTCGGATCCCAATAGCAGGACGTTCCGTACCCGCCGTCCCAGCCGAAACCCCGAGGCTCTCCCGCCTCATGCTCATGGACGATGGAGAGTGCGTATCCCCAACCGCGCTTGTCCCAGAAACCGGGACCGAAGGGCGACACGGCCTTCTGTTGGGGAGTGATGTGGTCGGTGGTCATGAGCTCGACGGAGCGCTCGGAGAGGAGGCGCCTGCCCCCGTGCGCCCCCTTGTTCAGCATCATCCTCGCGAAGGCCAGATAGTCGTCCGCCGTCGAGACCAGGCCGCCAGACGCGGACGGGAAGCCCGGAGGGCGGCTGAACTGGCTGTCCCCACCGGCGGCGTCGAAGGCCTCGAACTTCCCCGGCGCGGGAGCGCGCATGTAGCAGGTGGGCAGCCGGTCCAGATTCCCGGCCGGTACACTGAAGCCGCTGTCCTTCATCCCCAGAGGCTCGAAGATGCGATCCCTGAGGAAGTCCCCGAGTGGCTGGCCAGAGGCTCGCGCGATCAGCACCCCCAGGACGGTGAGGCCGGTGTCGTACATCCATGCCTCGCCCGGCTGATGCATCAGCGGCAGGGAGCCCAGGGCGCGAAGCCAGGCGTCCGGACTCGGCGCCTTCGGCAACCAGGGGCCGACCGCGACCCCCCGCTCGGCCATGGCCTGGACGATCGGATACTCGCCCGGCGTCATGATGGCGCCCATGCCCATGCGCAGCGTCAGGAGATCGCTGACGAGAATCGGGCGTCTGGCCGGCACGGTGTCATCCACGGGCCCGCCGAGGCTCCTGAGAACCCTGCGGTTGGCGAGCTCGGGCAGCAGCCGGTCCACGGGCTCGTCGAGGCTGAGCTTTCCGTCTTCCACCAGGAGCATCGCAGCGACCCCTGAGATCGGCTTGGTCAGCGAGGCGATCCGGAAAAGGGTGTCGCGCCGCATCGGTGCCGCGCCGCCAAAGGATTGCAGGCCGATCGCGTCCGCGTGCACTTCGCTCCCTCGGCTGAGCAGCGTCACGACGCCCGGCAGTTCGCCGCGTTCGACGTAGGCGGCCATGGCCGCATGCATGCGGTCGAGCCCCTCCTTGGAAAACCCCGAGCAGGTGTCCTCTCGACGTTGCATCGTCCGATCCTTTCCCGCGATGACTGGTTGCAAATCGCAACCAGTTTCAGGTTAGGGATACTGGTACGAGAATGCAACCGGTTTCCCTGGGAGCAGGAGCATGCGCGCCGAACATCGGTCGGGTTGCCCGATCAACCTCTCACTCGAGGTCTTCGGGGACGGAGAAAGCCATCGCGCTCGTCCCCATCTTCGCGCATCTGGGCGCCTGGGGACGCAGGGCCCTTCCGTCGCCGAGCGGTTGCAGGCCGCCTACGAGAAGGCCCTGCGCGCTCCGTAGGCGCTCAGCGGCTCGCGGCGTGGGCCTCGGCCTGCTGCCACACGCGGAAGACGTTGCCCGAGGCGATCTTCTCGATGTCCGCCTCGCCATAGCCGCGCTCGAGGAGGACGCGGAAGAGGTTGGGATACCGGGACACGTCCTCGAGCCCGATGGGGAGCGTGGGGCCCACGCCATCGAAGTCGGAGCCGAGCCCCACGTGATCGATCCCCACCAGCTTCACCACGTGATCGATGTGGTCGGCCACATCCTCCACCCTGGCGAGGGGAAGCGGATGCTCGCGCAGATAGGACTCCACGAACGCCTTCAGCTCGGGGCTGTCCTGCTTCAGGCCACGCTCCTGGGCGAAGGCCGCCATGGCCTTGCGGAACTGCCCCTCGTAGGCGTTGGAGGCCTGGGAGAGGAACATGGAGCCGAAGTTGATCATCACCACCCCACCCTTCGCGGCCACGGCGCGGATGAGCTCATCGCTGATGTTGCGCTCGAAGCCCGGCGTGAAGTGGCGGCACGAGGAGTGCGAGGCGATGACGGGGACCTGGCTCGCCTCCACCGCCTGCCGGATGGCGTCATCCGAGAGGTGGGAGACATCCACCATGATGCCCACCCGGTTCATCTCGGCGACCACCTGCTTGCCAAAGGGGCTGAGGCCGTTCCAGGTGCGCTTGCCCGTGTTGAAGGAGGCATCGCTGAGCAGGTTGTCCCTGGAGTGAGTGAGGGTGATGTAGCGCACGCCGCGCCGCTGGAAATGCGCGACGTTCTCCAGCTTGTCCTCGATGGCGGCACCGTTCTCGATGCCCAGCGCGAAGGAGACCTTGCCCTCCTGGGAGTTGCGCCGGGCCTCCTCGACCGAACGGGCCATGGCGAATTTCTCGGGGGACCTGCGGGCGAGCGTCTCCACCAGGTCGATCAGCGAATCCGCGAGGGCCCTGGCGCCGCCCTTCTCCTGATACTCGGCGGGGATGTAGATGGACATGAAGGGCACGTCGAGGCCGCCCTCCACGGCGCGCGGATGGTCGAAGTCGCCCCCGGCGGTGCGCTGCGAGACATCCTCGGTGGGCACCCCATCGGGACCCAGCTTCTCCCTGAGGCGGTAGGGCACGTCGACGTGGCCATCGACAATGATGACGCGTCTGGCGAGCGCGCGGCCGCGCTCGGCGAGCTCCTCGGGCGAGGGGGTGGCCGGGGTCTCCTGGCGATTCGTGCCGTGGATGCAGGCCGGGCTCACGAGCAGGGCGAGGCTGAGAAACGCAGTGGTCGGTCTCATGGCCGATGCTTACCGCAACCTCGAGGACGCGTCGCGGCTCAGTAACCCGCCACCTTGTCGACGAGGTTCACCAATGGCTCGCCCCTCTCGAACCGGTCGAGGTTGCGCAGGAAGAGCGCCACGGTGTCCTCCCGCCAGCCAGGCGTTTGATCGGCGCAATGCGGTGAGAGCAGGACGTTCTCGAGCCGCCAGAAGGCATGGCCCACCGGCAGCGGCTCCGTCTCGAAGACATCCAGTGCGGCCCCGCGCAGACGTCCTTCTTCCAGCACCTTCACCAACGCCTGTTCGTCCACGGTGCTACCGCGGCCCAGGTTGATCAGCACGGACCCAGGCTTCATGGCCCGCAGCTCCGTTTCACCCATCAGCCGGTGCGTTCCGGACGTGTGGGGCATGGCCAGGAGCAGGTAGTCCGAGGCGGCGATCATCTCCAGCCGCCGCTCGAGGGGAAACAACTCGTCCACCAGCGGATCCCCCTCACTGCGCGACGGCTGGCGACGGCTGGCGAGGATGCGCATTCCAAAAGGCCTGGCTCGTTCCGCGGCCGCGCGGCCGATGTCTCCATATCCGAGGATGCCCAGGGTCCGTCCACGCAGCTCCACGGGCGTGAACTGTTCCCAACGTGCCTCGGCCTGCTGTCGCACCAGGCGGCGCAGATCCTTGGCGAAGTACAACATCGCGGCCAGGGCGAACTCCCCGAGCGAACCGCTGAAGACCCCCTTCGAATTGGTGAGGGGAAACGGACCCTGGATGAGCTCCTCGACGAGGAGATTCTCCACCCCCGCGGAGAGGGCGTGGATCCAGCGAAGGGCCTTCGCCCGTGGTAGCAGCGTGCGCAGCAGCTCCTTCTTCTGCGCCCCTATCAGCAGCACCTGGGCCCGTTCGATGGCCGGTCCCAGCTGCTCCTCGGAGAGCCCGACGGTGAGGGTGATTCTCGGGGCCAGCCGCTCGAGGTGTTTCAGGTAGGGCGACGCGGGATCCGCGAGGACCAGCAGGTGGTCGACTTTCATGTTGCCGCCGACCATATCAACCCCCCTGGCACTTCTTCAGAAGGGCTGGTTGGGATCGTGCCAGACGAAGAACGGGTTGCCCTCCGGATCCCAGAAGGTCACCGAACGGGCCGCGCCCACCTTGCCCGCCACCTGGCTCATCCGGACACCGGCGGCCCTCAGTCTCGCGAGTTCCGCGTCGAGGTCGTCCGCCTGAAGCACCAGGCGCGGCTGAGCCATGGCCTCCTCCGCCCCGAGCTCCTTGCGCCACACGTGACGTGCCATGAGGCCCACCGCTGGCTTGCCGCCGATGGCGATGAGCGCGTATCCCCAATCGAGCTTCAGCTTCAGCTCGAAGCCCAATGCCTGCGTGTAGAAGGAGATCGCCTGGTCGAGGTTCTCGACGTAGTAGGTGGTCTCCTGTGCCTTGAGTGCCATGCATCTCCCTCTTCATCAGGAAATCATTCCGCGAGGCAGCGCTCGAGCAGCGCCCCCGCCCAGGTGAGGCCACTGCCCACGACCGCGAGCGCGACCGCGTTCCCCACCTGGGGATTGTCCCAGTTCTCCGAGAGCACGGTGGGGGCCCCCGAGGCACCACAGTTGCCGCGCTGGTCCACGTTGTAGAAGTGGCGCGCGTCGGAGACCTCGGTGCGCCGCTGCACCGCCTCCAGCATGCGCAGGTTGGCCTGGTGGCCGATGAGGCTCAGTCCCTCCGGGGTGCGCTCCGGGGAAGCCGCGAGGTAGCGCGTGCGCAACGTGAGGAAGGTCTCGCTGGCGCGCTTGATGGCGAAGGTCTGCACCGCGGAGCCCTGCTGGGTGAAGTGTCCGGCGCGAGGCACCCGCACCTTGTCCGCGCCCGAGGGACTCCCGCCCAGCAGCGTCTGGGTGATGCGCCAGGGGCCGGGGATGCGCGGGCTGAGCAACGCGGCGCTGGTGCCATCACCCCACAGCACGCAACTGGAGCGGTCCGAGTAGTCGACCACGCGGGTGGAGTTCTCCGGATTCACCACGAGGATGAAGTCCGGGAGGACCTCCGGCCGCATCCCGGCGAGGAAGTGCAGCTGGGCGCAGAAGGAGGAGCACGCCGCGTTGAGATCCAGTGAAGGGGCCTCGATGCCCAGCGCCTCCGCGATGCGGCAGGCCTCCGCCGGGATGCACTCGTCGGGCGAGCAGCCGCCAGACACCACCATCCCCACGTCCTCCACGCTCCGCCCCGCGCGTTGGAGCGCCATCAGCGCCGCGCGCCTGCCCGTCTCCGCATTGGAGTACAGAGCTGCCTCCAGTGCTCCGCGTACGTCACGGTTGCGTGTCGCGCGGATGTAGTCGAGCGGCAGCACCGTGTGACGCGTGCGGATCCCCACCCGCTCGAGGATCCACGAGTCATTCGTCTCCAGGCCGATGTCCTGGAGGAACGCATTGGTGATGAGATTCTCCGGGTGGAAGTGTCCGAGAGCGTGGAGGAACATGCCCTCGTTCTACCCACGCCACGTCATCGCACTGACACGGCCTCGTAGATTTCCCGCGAGCGTCCGCTGTCTGACGTGACGCAATGCGTGACGGAGACGCCAGCGGGTGGTCCTACGCACTGAGGCGCATACGATTCTTCTCGGGGGCTTCGGGCAACTCCAGCGTGAACGTGGCCCCCTTCCCCGGGCCCTCACTCTGGGCGCGCAATGTGCCCCCCAGCTCCTGGGCCGCCAGGGCACTGGAGTGCAAGCCGAAGCCGTTCCCCTCCTCCCGGGTGGTGAAGCCATGTTGGAAGATGCGCGTGAGCATGTCCGGCGCGATGCCCACGCCATTGTCCCGCACCTCGATGCGGACGCGGTTGTCGGCGAGCCGCTCCAGCTTCACGCACAGACGCCGCTCCCCCTCGCTCACCGCATCCATGGCGTACTTGGCGTTGCTGATCAGGTTGACCAGGATCATCAACACCTTGTGCCTCTCGGTGAGGATGGGGGGCAGCTCCGCCAGGTTGCGCTCCACGGTGACGCAGTGGCGGCCCAGCGCCGCCTGGTTGATGCGCAGCGCGTCCTCCACCAACTCCTCGAGCTGGACCGGCTCGAACATGTGCTGGGGCGTCCGGGCATAGCGCTGCTGTAGTTTGACGATGGCGCCAATGTGCTCGGTGTGCTTGCCGACATCGTTGAGCAGTGCCTGCAGTTCCTGGCGCCCCTCCATCAGGTGCGTCCCCAGCTGGCTCAGGTAGGGCAGCGCGTTCCGCCCGCGCTCGTCCTGGGTCAGGAAGGTCGCCAGATCGGCGCGGTGCTCCTCGAACAAGGCCCCCAGCCGTTCCACGCCCTCGAGCTTCAGCCCGGCCAGCCGCTCCCTGGCCAGCAGCGCCGAGGTGTGGACGCTGTTCAGCACGTTGCCGACGTTGTGCAGGACGTTGGTGGCGACCTCGGCCCTGCCCACCTGCCGCGCGGTCTCCACGAGCTGACGGTGCACCTCCTGGAGCTCCCGGGTGCGCTCCTCCACCCGCTTCTCCAGTCCCTCGTTGGCCTGCCGCAGAGCATCCTCGCGATGCTGGACCTCCTGGGCCATCAGCTGGAAGGCATTGGCCAGCCGGCCCAGCTCGTCATCGCGCGAGGACTCCAGCTTCACCTTGAAATCACCGGCCGCCACCTGGTCCGTGGCCCGGGTGAAGGTCAGCAGCGGGCGGGTGATCTGCTGCTTCAGCACCCAGTACATGATGCCGAGCTCCATCAGCAGCGACGCCAGCCCGAACATCAGGACATAGCGCGCCACATCGAAGGCCCGCGCGGACACCACCTGCTCGGGCAGCACCGTGACGAGGTTCCACCCCGGGCCCTTCAGCCGCACCACGGCGATGTACTCGCCGTGCTCCGAGAGCTCCAGCACGTTCTGACCCTCCGGGCGGGCCCTCACCTGTTCGACGATGCCGCGCAGGTGGGCCAGCTGCCCGGCCGTGCCCCCCTGCTCGAAGACCGCCTCCGGCTTCCGGGCGTCGTTCAGGATGTTGTACGGCTCCGCCCCGCTCTTCACCTTCAGCTCGGGGTGGGCGATGAGAAGACCATCATCGCGGAAGAGGACGTTGTAGGTCCCGGGAGGGTGATCGCCGATGGTCCGGCGCATCAGCTCATCCAGGAGCATGTCATGGGTGATCGTCGCGACGTGACGGCCGTCCACGTCCAGCGGGGTCGCGACCGTGACCATCCAGGTCTTGCTGGGTGTGTCCTCGAAGATACCGGTCCAGGCGGACTCCCGCCGGAGGTTCTTCTCGGGAAGGCCGAGGGTGAAGTACTCGAAGTCCAGGAGCGAGAAGTCAGCCGCGACGTCCTGGAACCAGGTGGCCCCCCCCGGCCAATACCCCACCAACACCCCCTCCGGCAGTATGACGCCCGTGTTGGCGAAGCGGATGTGGAAGGCGGGCCCATACTGGGCGACCACCTCGTACGCGGCCAGGAGCCGGCGGCGGAAGTCCGCATCGTCCGTCACGCCCCTGGGAACGAAGACCCCCGGCATCTTCCTGCCATCGAAGCTCCGGGGCTCGTTGCGGATCGTCCCATCCGGCAGCCGCGCGAACAGGCGGTCGAAGTGGGGATCCGGATCCCGCTGACTCCAGGCCTGGAACCGCTCCGCCAGGGCCTTCTTGATGACGGAGTGGTTGTCCTGCGCCAGGACGAAGTGGGCCTGCTCCCTCTGGCCGCGCTCCGCGAGGTACCCCTCCATCTGCTCGAGAGCCTCGGTGCGAAAGGAGCGGAAGATGTGGAAGTAGCTGAAGAAGGTGGCCAGGGTGATGATCACCGCGATGCGCACGCCCATCTTGATGAGCGTGGAGCGGGCCAGGGAACCCTGGGCCTTCGGAAAGGGAGCGTGCCGCATGACCATGAATGCGTGTGATCAGGGGGTGTTGAGCGGATCCGCGGGATTGCTTCCCGCTACCCGCTCGTCGCCATCGAGGAACCCGTCGAGGTCGCGATCTATGCCGATGCGCCGGCCCGAGCCCGGAGGGGTGCAGGTATAGGTCAGCGCCCCCCCACCCGAGACGACAGCCGCACGGAGGGCCGCATCGGACAGGGAGGGGTGCGCCACCCGGTCGCTCGCGAATTGCCCATTGCGCAGGTAGAGGAAACCCACCTCCTTGCCGCCGACCCGGCCCTTGGCCACCAGATCGCACTCGCCGACGTTCGCACGCGCGACCAACAGATTGAGGCGGGGGGCCACCACGGTCGTATTGGTGACCGTGAGCGTCACCTGCTGGCCGACGATGGGCGCCAGGTTGCTGTCGAAGGCCAGCATGAAAAGCTCCATGTTCCGCTTGGCCTCGGTGCCCTCGGGCGTGAGCGGAATACCGGGCGTGTTGAAGATCGGGTGGAAGTCGAAGCCGCTGTTGAAGAGAAATAGCGTGGGGATGGCACCGTCGCTGTTGAAGCCGATGCCGCGAACCTGCTCCCCGAGGAAGGGATCGGCCTCGACCGAGCCGAAACCGAAGCCGGCGCCGAACATGCCGACCTTCTGGTACATATTGCGCAGGTGCGGGACCTTGGGGAACAGCGGCTCCGCGTCGAAGGACGAGCGGCCATCCGTCCCGAAGAAACCAGCGAAGAGGCCCTTCTCGGGATTGGCATGGGGATCCAACCGGTGGCAGGACTCGCACGGACCCTGGAAGAAGCTCGTGGTGTTGACGAAGAAGTCCTTCCCCGCCTGCTGCGCCGGCGTGAGTGAGTTGTCGAGGTTCCGGATCGGATTGGGCGGGTACATCACCTGGAGGATGAAGTCCGAGAACTTCTGCATCTCCGCGGGGGTGAGCTGCGTGTCGCGCCCGAGCAGGTCCATGAAGGCCGGGTTGAACTGCTTGAAAGCCGCGGCCTCGTCGTACGCACCGCTGTCCGGCTGAGCGCTCGGCGCGTCATTGGCGGCCGTCCGGTCACCTCGCCAGTGCATCGGGCCGTGGTTCGCCATCCCGCGCAGACTCTGGGTCGCCAGGGGCCCCTTCAGCGGATGGAAGCTCGTGTCCTGGCCGAAGGTGGGATCCGTGCCGAACTCCGGCAGCACCGGCACCACGGGGTTCAGGTTGGTCTTGACGGTGGCGTCCGGGTTGCCCAGGTCCCACGTCAGGCTGTCGAAGTCACCGAAGATGTGGCAGCTCGCGCAGGACGAGTCGCCGTGGCTCGAGCTCTTGCGCGCGTCGTAGAGGAACGGACGCCCCGCCACCACGCTGGGCGGCTCGGGGTTGTACATCGGCAGGTGGCCGATCTCCTGGCGCGTGGTGGTGTCGACGATGGAGATCGCGTTGTCGAAGCGCGTCAGCACGTACATGCGCCCGCAGGACTCGTCCAGCACCATCCCCGTCGGGCCACCGCCACTCAGGAGGATCTGGTTCGCCGTGCTCGGCACGAAGGTATCCGCCTCGAGCGCGGCCGTGGAGTAGACGCCGATCTTCGAGGAGCCGAACGCGGCCACGTACAGGGTGGAGCCGTTGGAGCTCACCGCCATGCCCATGGGCTGCGCGAGGCTCTTCTCGTTCTCCGGGTTGGGGATCGGCGCGCAGCAGGCGTTGTAGTTGATGTGCTTGTTGAGGTGCCGCGGGGCGACGCCCGAGGAGCTCAGCACGCTGATGCGGCTCTCGTGCAGGTGCCCGCGCAGGGAGCTGCCGGCGAACGTGCCCGGCCCCTCGAAGCGCAGATCGTTCCGGGCCTCGGTGTTGCTGACGTACACCTTCCCGCTGACCGGGTTGACGGCCATGTTGAACAGGATGGTGCCGACACCGGAGTAGACACCGGCCGGGCCCGCGAGCTGCGCCGGCGGGTTGGCGACGGCGTCGATGACGAACACGTCCTTGTCCGGCAGGGAGAACCGCACCTTGTCCGTCCACGGGCGGTTCAGCACGTCCACCCAGTCCTGGCCGTTGTACTTGACGATGACGGACACCTCGGTCCCCGGCACCCCCTCGAAGTTGGTGTTCGGTCCGGGGACGCCGCCCACCGCCTCGCCGCCATTGGGGACGAGGGACTCGTGGATGACGGAGGTGCGGTTGCCCGAGTGGAACGCGGCCGCGTAGACGCGCGAGCCGTCCGGCGTCACCGCGAGCGCGCGCGGGGTATCACTGAAGAGGCTGACGATCGTCAGGGGGGTGCCACCGAGCGAGGTGCCCAACACGTTGGCATCGAAGACCCAGACGTCGGCGCGGCCGATGCCCGGCGTGGTGAGCTTCGGATCGAAGGGCACGTTCTGGCCGCGGTGCGCGGCGGTGATGAAGGCGCGGCTCTTCCCGGGCCCGGCGAAGACGATGTCTCGCGGCTCGTCGCCGACGAGCAGGGTCCGCACCACGGCGCCGCCCGTCCCCAGGGCGTTGAGCCGCACGACGCTGACGCTGTCGGACAGGTGATTGACGACCCAGACCTCCTCGTCGCTCCGCGCCGCGACCGCGACGGGCTCGAGCCCCACGGGCACCGAGGCGCGGTGGGTGAGGCTTCCGGATTGGACCTGGAAGACCTCGAGGCGGTTGTCCGGCGTGTTGACGGCGTAGAGGAACCTGCCACTCGGCGAGAGTGCGAGAGGCCGGACCTGCCCGCTTTCAAAGAGGGTAAACGCCTCCGCGGACGCCGCACGGCCCGCCGCCAGGCCCGCCAACAGCATCGCGGCGAGGACGGCTCTCCAGATGTTCCGGCCAGACGCCGGGCTCCTGCTTCTCATGAACTCTCTCCAAGCGAGGTCGAACGCGTGCTCGCGTTTCCCAAGAAAACAGCCACACGCAAACATTGCATCTTCACGGTATAGATTGTAAATACTGGGGGCTTCTCGACAAAAGAAAGAGCCCATCCCCGAGAAGGCCGTCCGGAGTCAAGGTCCGGAACGACCCTCCAGGGAGGGCTCACCCTTTGCAACCGCAAGATGTCGTTCGACCGGAGGCTACCCGTTCTGCGGCGGCGTGCTCATCGCGGCCGCGGCGCGGCGCGCCATCTCCTTCGAGGAGACGTTCTCCTTGTGGGTCGCGAGCTGCCACTGATGACCGAAGGGATCGATGACCGTGCCGTAGCGGTCACCCCAGAACATGTCGGAGACGGGCATCGCGACCTTCGCCCCCGCGGCCACCGCCTGGTTGAACAGCGCATCCACGTCACGCGTGTAGATCAGCAGGCTCGACGAGGTGCCGCCCACGGACTCGGGCGACTTTGCCCCCATGTTGGGGAACTCGTCCCCGAGCATCACGATGGAATCGCCGATCTTGATCTCCGCGTGCAGGACCTTGCCGTCCGGTCCAGTCATCCGGTTCAGGTCCTTCGCACCGAACGCCTTCTTGTAGAACTCGATTGCCTGCGCCGCGCCGCGCACCACGAGGCTCGGCGTGATCACATGGTAGCCCTTCGGAATCGGCGGAACCTTCGCGCGGCGCTTCGCCGGCGCCTTGCTGGCCACCTTCTTCGCCACCTTCTTGGCCACCGTCCGAATCCGCTCCGCTGCCTTGCTGGTCTTCTTCGTCGCCATGGTTCACCCCTCTGAGGAGTTCGCGCCACAGCATGAGACCAATCCGGTCTCCCTTCAACATGAACCGCTCGGGTCCTACGGAACGAAACGGCCCCTCCCCCGGAGCCAGCAGGGCCGGGAGAGGGGGAACCGCGAGACGGCGAGGGCTCAGGCCGGGACGCTGTCCTTGTCGGCGCGCTCCCAGTGACGGTGCTTCGCGATGGCCGCGACGAACGTGGAGATGAAGGCGCCGCCGTCCGCGCCCGCCTCGGTCGTGACGACACCCGGAGCATTCACGGAAATCCCCGCGGCCCGGAGGAGCTCGAGCCCCTCCTTCGACGCCCCGAGCGCCTTGCAGTGACGGTAGGCCTCCTGGACGAAGTGCAGCGCGTCCCCATCCTTCTTCAGCACCGCCACGCTCGCCGCTCCCCCGGGGATGAAGACGGCGTCGTACTCGATGGACGCCGTCGTCGGGGCGCTCTTGTCGACCTCCACGGGCTGCCCCCCCGCCCCCTTTACCGTGCCGAGCCGCTTCGCGATGACCTTGACCTTCGCGCCCATCTTCTCGAGCGCCGTCCGCACGCTCGTGAGCTCGGCGGCATCGACCCCGTCCGCGACGAGCGCCGCGATGCGCCGCGTCTGGATGGACTCCTTCTTCAGGTTCTCGATGCTGAGGGCCGGCGACTTCTCCAGCTTCCCCTTCGGGGTGACGGACGCCTTGGGCACCGGCAGACCGAGCCCCTCGGCCACCCGCTTCACCAGCTCCCCGTCGATGTTCGCGAGGATCCGCTCGACGACACGCTGGCGGATCTCCTTTGTCTCCACCTTGCCCAGCTCGAAGAGGAGGGCCTCGATGAGGTGCTCCTGCTCGGGCTTGGAGAGGCTGCGGAAGAACAGCGTGGCCTGGCTGAAGTGGTCTCCGAAGGACTCGCTCCGCACGCGCGCCTTCTCTCCACCGACCTTCTCCGGGTGGTGCACGAACCCACCCTTGTTGCCAACGGAGAGCATCGGGCAGCCGCCTCCGAGCGAGTTCGGGTGGTAGTTGGCGCGGCCGGCGTTGATCGTCTGCCGGTGGAAGCCGTCCTGCTGGTGGTTGTGCACCGGCGCGAGCGGACGGTTGATGGGGATCTCCGCGAAGTTCGGCCCGCCGAGCCGGGTGAGCTGCGTGTCCAGGTAGGAGAAGAGCCGCGCCTGCATCAGCGGGTCATCGGTGAAGTCGATGCCCGGCACGACATTGGCGACGCAGAAGGCGACCTGCTCCGTCTCGGCGAAGAAGTTCGTCGGGTTGCGGTTGAGCGTGAGCTTGCCGATGCGGCGCACCGGCACGAGCTCCTCCGGGACGATCTTCGTCGGATCCAGCAGCTCGATCCCGAGCTTGTCCACGTCCGACTCCTCGATGATCTGCACCCCGAGCTCGTACTCGGGGAAGTCACCCTGCTCGATGGCCTCCCACAGGTCGCGCCGGTGATAGTCGGGGTCCTTGCCCGCGAGCTTCTGGGATTCGTCCCAGACGAGCGAGGCCACGCCCAGCAGAGGCTTCCAGTGGAACTTGACGAAGCGCGACACGCCCTGGGCGTTCACGAGCCGGAAGGTGTGGACGCCGAAGCCCTCCATCATGCGGTAGCTGCGAGGCAGCGCACGATCGGACATGGCCCACATGATCATGTGCGCCGACTCGGGCATGAGCGAAACGAAGTCCCAGAAGGAGTCGTGCGCGGAGGCGGCCTGGGGCATCTCGTGGTGCGGCTCGGGCTTCACCGCGTGGACCACATCCGGGAACTTGATGCCGTCCTGGATGAAGAAGACGGGGATGTTGTTGCCCACCAGGTCGAAGTTGCCCTCCTCCGTGTAGAACTTCACGGCGAAGCCGCGCACGTCCCGCACCGTGTCCGCCGACCCGCGCGAGCCGGCCACCGTGGAGAAGCGCACGAAGACGGGCGTCTTCAGCGAGGGCTCCTGGAGGAAGCGCGCCTTCGTGTACTCGGCCATCGACTCGTACACCTGGAAGTAGCCGTGCGCGGCCGAGCCTCGCGCATGGACGACCCGCTCGGGGATGCGCTCGTGATCGAAGCGCGTCAGCTTCTCGCGGAAGTGGAAGTCCTCCAGCAGCGTGGGGCCCCGTGCGCCCACGCGAAGGGAATCATCGGTGTTCTCGATGCCGATGCCCTGGTCCGTCGTCATCCGGCGGCCGGTCGGGTCCGCTCGATTCCTCTCGAGTGCTTCCACCTTGCTGTTCTCATCGATGCTCACAGACTCCTGATCGTTCCTGGCCAACGCACCACCTCCGTGAGCCGCTCCACATATTCACGGCGGGTGTATTGGCGAGGGCTCGACTGCCCCCGTGTCGGCCCTTCGTGAGCAATGGCGAACGAAGCGGCCCGCGGTGGGCCGCGACCCCATTCCTTTTGGTCCACTAGAAGAAACAGGCGCGGTGGAGGGAGCGCCTCACCCGCCCGAGCCGCGCGCGAGCACCGTCGCCCGGCCGATCCGCTCCACTACGGAGAAGCCGTGCCGCTCCAGCTCGGGCACCGCCAGACTCCGGAACGTCACCACCCGGTTGTAGGTGGGGTCTTTCATCGCGGCCTGGAAGTTCGCGTCCCCGGGCCGGTCCGCGGTCAGCCAGGGAATGTCCTTGCCGATGTAGAAGTAGCCCCCCGCGCCCCACACGCTCTCGTTGGGCACCTCGTTGATGTAGAGGAGGCCCCGGGTGTCCGGCGAGCGCGTGGCGCGAACGATGGCCTGGAAGTGGTCCTTCTTCCGCGGAGGCTCGAGCCGCAACGGCGTCGCCAGTGACAGGACCAGGGCCCCCAGCGCGGCGGCCGCGCGGACCTGGATGAGCCGGAGCGACACGAACAGCTCCACCGTGGCCGGCGCGGTCCCCACCACCCAGAGCACCGTGGCCGGGTAGAGGAAGCGATCCTCCTTGTGCGCCGTGGCACTGATGGCCACCAGGTAGAGCGCAGCGCTCCCCAGGAATGGCAGGGCGCTCCGGTGGCGGCGGAGCACCCCCCACAGGCCGAACCAGCTCCAGAGCGGGAGCACCTTCAACCAGATGGGGACGTAATAGCCGGGAGGCTCGGCGCCGAACTTTTCCGCCGCCTGCCCGGAGAAGACATTGAACGTGGTGTAGGCCCAGAGGGAGTGGAGCGGCCTGCCCCAGGTGAGCCAGTCGAGCAGCGCCAGGCCCAGGGCCACTCCCGCGCCCCCCATCACCCAGCCGCCGAGGACACGCCATTGGCGTCCCGCCAGCAGCCAGCCCAGGCTGGCGATGACGAAGACCATCGAGCCATACCGGGAGACGACCGCCAGGCCCAGCAGCGCCCCGGCCACCATGCCCCGGCGCAGCCGGCGCTCCGGCGATTCCCCCTCCTCGGAAGAGGCGATCCGCTCGAAGGCCAGCACCAGGAAGGCGGCGGAGAAGGACTCGCTGAGTGTCCGCCCCGCGTACTCCAGCACCGGGCGGTAGAGGGCGACCAGCGCGGTGGCCAGCCAGGCCCCGTACACGGGCAAGCTCCGCCGAGACCACCGCTCCACGGCGGCCAACGCCGCCAGGTGCAGCGCGTACTGGGGCAGCTCCAGCACCGCCCGGTACCCCAGGGGATGCTCGATGCCCAGCACCCGGCAGAGCCGCAGCAGCCAGGAGAACAGCCCGGGGATGGCCCAGTTGCGGATGCCCTCCTTCCACTCCCAGGACATCACTCCGTAGCCATGGGCGCGGTACCAGGCGGGCTCCAGCACCTGGTACACCTCGTCCGGGTGGATGCGCCCGAGCTGCGCTACCGCCAGGATGCTGGGGATCGCCGCCAGCGTGCACAGCACCAGCCAACGCCGGGTCTGCGCGCCAGAGCCGGCAGGGGATATCGAGACAGCCGCAAGTCGGGATCCGGAGTCCACGGGGGCGTGATCATAGTCCGGATACCGGGGCAACGAAGAAGACATGGGCGCTCGGCTCGCGCCCCTGCCTGCCACCCTGCGCTGCGTGGGACGCCCGCTCTCCGGACGACGGTTTTTCTGGGGGGTCCAGCCGTGTTAGGCAGTCGTTTCCCCCCCTTCAGGTGCTTCTGCATGACCCCCACCATCGAGCGGTTCATCGCGCAGTTGAGAGTCGAGATTCAGGCGCTCGGCGCACAAGGTGGAGTCCTCTCCCCGTCCATCTATGACACGGCGCAGGTGCTGCGATACGCCCCGCCTCAGGATCCCCGGCCAGCCATCGACTGGCTGCTGCGGCAACAGCGGCCGGACGGGGGTTGGGCACCCGAAGTGCTGCCCCTGGCGAGGCACATTCCGACGCTCGCGGCTGTACTGGCGCTGCGCCAGTCCGGAGGAGACAGCCCGGAGATCCGGCGGGCGGTGGAACGTGGCATCGCGTTCTTCCGGGACCATGCGGGCGAGTGGGCCTTCGAGGGCGCCCTGCCGGACGACATCCCCGTCGCCGCCGAGCTCACCCTGCCCCGGCTCCTGGGCGAGGCCGCCGAGGCGGGCATCGATCTGCCGCAAAAGCCCTTCCAGACGGTGCGCGCGCTGGGAGACCGGCGGCGGGGGCTGATCGCCCGCATGAAGCCCCGGAAGGCCACCGCGCCCATCCATGGCTGGGAGTCATGGGGCACCGCGCCGGACCTCGCGGTGCTGGACGAATCGGGCGGAGTCGGCAACAGCCCGGCGGCCACCGCGTATTGGGTGCACCTGCACAAGGCGGCCTTCCCAGACCGCTCCGAGGAGCGCCAGGGCGCGGAGCGTTTCCTCCGGGAGTCCGCCGAAGCCAGCGGGGCTGGAATCCCCGGGGTCGTCCCAACGGTCTGGCCCATCCACCACTTCGAGCAGTCCTGGTGCCTCTATGCCCTGTTCATCACAGGGCTGTTGAACCATCCGGACCTCCAGGACGTCGTCCGGCCCCAGCTCGAGGACCTGCGCCAGGCGTTGCGGCCCAAGGAGGGCTACGGCATGAGCGCTCACTTCGTGTGTGATGGAGATCTCACCTCCACCAGCATCGTCACCCTGAAGGGAGCGGGATACCAGATGGATGGGAACCAGCTCTCGCGCTACCAGCTCGCGGATGGGCAGTTCATCACCTACGAGTACGAGCTGCAGCCCTCCGTGACGACGACCGCCCATGGAGTGATGGCGTTGGCGGAGCTCGGCAAGGACGTGAAGGGGCTGGTCAACTGGCTCCTGGAGAAGCAGGGCGGCGATGGACGGTGGATGGTGGACAAGTGGCACATCTCCTGGCTGTACACCACCTCCCAGGTGGTGCTCGCGCTCATCCGGGCCGGCGCCACGGGAGCCCTGCAGACCGCGGTGAAAGCCCTGCTGGAGACCCAGCGCAAGGATGGTGGCTGGGGCGTGGCCCAGGTGTCCACGCTCTCGGAGACGTCCTACGCCGTCCAGGCCCTGCTCGGATTGCGGACACACGCCGACTTCGGCGCCCTGGTGAGACCCGCCCTGCAGCGGGCCGCCAGATGGATGCTGGCACAGAAGGAGGACGTCCCCCCGGAGCAGCGCGAGCATTACTGGATTGGTAAGGAGCTGTATCGCCCCTACCGGCTGGATCGCATCTTCGAGCTCAGCGCCATGCTCGCACTGGAGCTCAACCGGGACGACCTCTCTCGCTGAGCCAGCCAATGCGAATGCCCCTCGAAGCCATCATCTTCGATCACGACGGCGTCCTGGCCGACCTGAACTATCGGAAGGCGGCGGCATTCTTCAGCCAGCTGCTGCCCCTGTCGCTCGGAGGCATCGTCCAGGAGTGGAACCGGTGGGTGCAGGAGAGTCAGAAACACCTGCGGCCGGGGGCCCTGCGCTGGGATGATTTCTGGGACGACCTGAGCGTTCGCTTGAAGCTCTCGCCCGAGGTGCTGCGGGAGCTCAAGTCTTTCCGCTACCTCGACCTCTTCCAAGCCTTCCCGGATGCACGGCCCGCCCTGCTGGAGGCACGGCACCGGGGCCTGCGCGTCGCCGTGCTGTCCAACACGCCGCTCGTCGACCTGCAGGAACCCCTGACGCACATGGGGCTGGACGACCTGGTGGACGTCATCTGCAACCCACAGGCGACAGGCGCGACCAAGCCGGCTCCGGAGGCCTACCAGCGCGTCCTGGAGATGCTCGGGTTGGAGGCGTCGCGCTGCCTGTTCCTCGATGACGAGAAGGCCAACGTCTCGGGCGCGGAGCTCCTCGGCATGAGGGCCTGGCATGTGGAGCGCCAGCGCCCGGCGCACGACCTGGAGCGCAACGTCGTCCGCGACCTGTCCGCGCTGCCCGACATCCTGGCGCGGAACGGCTGAGCCCCCCTCACGAGCGGGGCGGGGGCACCTCATCCAGGTTCTGCCAGCCGTAGCGGCTGACGATGCCGGAGACCTGCTCCGCCACACCCCGGACCCGGGAGAGCACGTCGTCCGAGGTCCGCAGCTGGTGCATGGCCTGATCCATGCCCTTCGACAGATCGCTGACGGCCTGGAAGATCTGCGCGATGCCCACGTCCTGCTGACCCACGGCGGCGGTGATCTGCCGCACCGAGGTGGCGTTTTCCCGGACGATGTTGGAGATCTGCTGCACCTGGGTACTGAAGTCGCGGATCTGCCCGAGGCTCACCTCCACGCGCTCGGAGCCTCGCTCCATGAGCGACACGGCGGAAAGAATGGCGTTGCCGATGTCCTCGAGGATCTCGCTGATGTCCCGGGTGGCCTTGATGGACTGATCGGCCAGGGTGCGGATCTCCCGCGCCACCACTCCGAAGCCCTTGCCGGCGTCCCCGGAGCGCACCGACTCGATGGCGGCGTTGAGCGCGAGCATGTTGGAGCGGTCGGCCAGGCCCTTCACCAGCGTGGTGATGTGAGCGATCTGCCGGGCACGCTCGTCGAGGGCCCGGATGCTCGTGGCCATCTCCCGGACCTGCGTACCAATCTGCTGAATGCCCGTCAGACCCTGCTGGAGGGCACTCTCGCCCTGGACACTGATCTCGTTGGCTCGCTCGGTGAGCTGGAGGACGTTTTCCGCCTTCTGCGACGCGAGCACCGAGGTGTGCTTGATCTCCTGGGCCGTGACCTGGGTCTCCTGCAGGGCGGCGGCCTGGTGCGTCAGCACCTCGGTCTGCTTGACGGTCGAGTCCCCGAGCTGCTCGGCGCAGTCACGCAGCGACTGCGCGGACGACTGCAACGAGAAGGAGAACGCCTTGAGCTGCTCGAAGATGCGGGCCGTGGTCGCCGAGAGGACCCCCACCTCGTCGGTGGAGATCCAATCCGGGAGCTGGGGCTTGCCGTGCACCAGGTTCTCCATGGCGCGCTGAACGCTCTCCGTGCCCTCCTTCTGCTGCTGGGCCAGATTCCAGGCCGCGAGCGCGGCGGAGACGAGCAGGAAGGCCCCCACCAGCGCCACCGGCAGGATGGAGCCCTCGGTGAGCATCTGGATGGACTCACGCACAAAGACGATCGTCTGCTCCGGGCTCACCCCGCCCTGGAGGAGCCGGTCCATCAGGAACTCGTGGGCCACATAGGCCTGCCTGCCGATGATGGAGGCCGTCGCCACCAGCGTGCAGGCCACGAAGAGGGCGAAGGCGTAGGGGAGGTACCACGACTGACGGGGCCACAAGAACCCACTGCTCACCTGGGAGACCCGGCCCGACGCCTTATGGAAGTCCGCGATGGCATAGGGGCGAAGGATCTTCTCGAAGGCGACCCGCTGCTGGAGCATCAGCAGCGACACCAACAGACCCAGGGCCACCACGGCCCAGGGGATGATCCAGGCGCTCTTGCCATGGAGGACGACCGCGGCGGACGTGAAGATGACCGCCGCGGACACGGTGTTGAGGATGATCCCCGCGCTGATGATGCCGGGAACCTTCAGGAGCCGTGTCATCCGGTGTTCCGGAGCCTCGCCGGGGGACAGCGACAGCCCGTACCGGACCGCCAGCCGGATGATGAGGTACGGAGAAATGCACCCGATGACGAGGGCCAGGGGCGGCACGATCGTCCGCGTAATGGACGTGGCCTCGTCCCCCTGGAGCCCGCTGATGAGCACCATCAGGTACACCAACGGGGGTGCCCCGAAGAGGGTGTAGAGTTGCTGCGTCAGGAAGATCCGGCGCGTGAGCGGGCCGGGTTCGTAGGACAGGGCGGGCGGGCTTGCGGACACGGCCTTAGCATACGAGGCTCCGCCATCCCGTGAACAGAGACTGGCTCGATTTGGCGGAGGTGAACTGTCCGCCAGTCAGGTATTGGTGGAAATCAACCATCAGGGCGCAGCCGTCCGAGCAGGCGCTCCCCTCTGGTGGACCCACGGGAAACGGCGGGAATCGAGAAAGGTTAGGCTGGCTCCCCGCATGCGCTCCGCACGCTCCTGCCTCCCGCTCCTGCTCGCCGTCCTGCTGCCCCTGGGCGCGAGCGCCTTCTCCGTCCCCGCCCATGAGGCCATGACCCGGGCCTCCATCGACGCCGCGCTCGAAGCGGGCGCTCCGTCCGCGCTCGCGGCCCACCGCGAGGCCGTAGTGGAGGGCAGCCGGGCCGAGGACCTGAACCTCTTCGTCAAGTGGACCGGCTATCATCACTTCTTCCACCCGGGCGTGTCGCTCGACTCCGCCATCCGCAAGGACTCCGGTGTCCGTGTGCGCGTCCTGTGGCGGGAGGCCGAGGAGGCCGCGAGCAACGGAGACCTGGCGCGGGCCTTCGATCGCGTCGGCCACCTGGTGCACCACATCCAGGACATGGGCGTCCCGATGCACGTGGTGCCGGTGATGCACGGACTCACGGATCGCTTCGAGCAGCATGAGCCGAAGGTGGGTTCGGCCGCCCCCGGAAGGCAGCTCGCCCCGCTCTCCGGCGAGGAGGCCCAGCTCGCGCTGGCCCGGGAGACACTGGAGGTGGTGCGCACGGGCACGCTACCCGTGGAGGGGGGAGCCATCCCCTGGAGCGCGTTCTGGGCCGAGCCCACGCCCCACAAGCCGGGGGCGTTCGGCGGCTATGGCGTGGTGGGCAACGCCTTCGACTCGACGGAGGTGCGCTGGCAGGGGCGGACGTGGAAGGTGGACCCCTCGGCGTACGAGGACTTCGTGAACGCGCGAGTCGGCTCCGCCGAGGCCTACTCCCGCGCCTTCCTCCTCTGGGCCACGGCGCGGCTCACCGCGCTGGCGGAGGCTCGGAATCAGCAGGCCGCGAAGCCGGGCTGGAAGCCCTCCCCTGCCCTCGCCCTGGAGCTCCTGGGAGGAGCCGTCACCTCGCTCCGCGCCACGACTCCGGTGGCGGGCGCTCGAGCCCTGTTCCCCCTTCCCTGGGCAATGGGGCTCTCGGCCAGCTACGCGCGGGCCCTGGGCAATCCGCTCCTGGGTGGAACCGGCATCTGGTCCCTGGCGCTGCTCTCTCCGCCCCTGCTGACGGCGCGGCTCGGCCAGTCGGGCGGGCTCGACCTGCGCGCCACGGCGGGCGCGGGCCTGTTCGCCCTGAACCGGACGCTCCATCCGGAGCTGCCGGTCGGCCTGCGTCTCCACGCGCAGCTCAACCGAAAGGTCTCCCTGAGCGCGGAGGCGCAGTACCGGGCCTTCGCGCCCGCGGTGTCACCCTGGTCCCGGGGTGTCACCTTCACGGTGGGAACCGGCTTCACCTGGGGCGACCACTAGGTCGTGGTCATGGCGGCGTGGATGGCGCCGTAGAACACGTCCCGCAGCGCGTTGTAGTCCGAGGAGACGTTGACCAGGTCCTTGCGGATGTCGAGGTTCAGCTCGAGCTGCAGGCCGCCCGCGCCACTGGAGCTCCTGTTGACCGGGTTGTCCTGCGCCGTCCCCCGCCACTGCGAGCACGTCGTGCCCGAGGGCGCGGTGGCCGCGTTGACGGCGTTGATGGAGTAGCGCGTGAAGCGGCTCTTGTTGGCGTTGATGGAGTCGATGAACGCCTGCACCTGGGCCGCGTTGCGCCCGCCGACGCAGATGGTGCCCCGCGGATAGGTGTCCTCGCTGAAGCCGTGGATGGCCACCGCATTCGGGTACCTGCCCACGAGGTCGTGGAGGGTGGGCTCGTTGAAGTTGATGGCGGTGATGTGCAGCCTGCCGAAGTTGGACAGCCCATTGAGGCAGGACGAACGGCCGTGGCCGGCGAAGTTGTACCAGTTCCAGGAGTTCTGGTCGGCGACGGTGCGGGCGATGGTACTCGTGTGCAGCTCGATGTTGCCGCCGTGGAACGACATGACGGTGACATCGCTGCCGCGGTCCACCGTGGAGAAGTCGTAGTCGTAACTCACGCCCTGTAGGCAGTTCGGATCGGTCTTCAGATCGACGGTGCAGTTCTCGTAGCAGTCGAACGAGTCGGCATGGGCCAGCGTGGCGATTCCCAGGGAGCCCACGGTCAGCGCCGCGATGAACGATTGGTTGCGCATGTCCTTCCCTCTTCATGATGCAAGCGGCGCGGGCGCGCGCCGCCTGTGTTGGAGTGATGACCCTCTCCCGTGCCTCTGAGCACTCCTCGTGCCAACGGGTGACGTGTCTCCGGACCAGCGCACCCCTCTCGAAAAGGCCCCATCCCCCGGCAAGGTTTGCCTCCCGCGGGCAAGACCTGCTCGCGGCTCTTGCCCGCCAACGCTGGCGCGCCTACGGGCTGAGGAATGGCGCGTCAGGCCCGGCAGGATGCCCCGAGCAATCCAAGGAAGACACGAGGGTTTCGTCTCTAGGACAGTGAAACCGGGAGCTGCTTGGGCCCGCGCATGAGGAAGCCCGTGCGCCACTTCAGCGACTCCGCCGGCTTCGACAGGCGCAGGCGGGGGAACCGGTTCACCAGCGTCTGGATGGCGATCTGCCCTTCCAGCCGCGCGAGCGGCGCCCCCAGGCAGTAGTGGATCCCCATCCCGAAGGACAGGTGCTTGTTGGGCTCGCGGCTCAGGTCGAGCGTGTCCGGATTCTGGAATTGGCGCTCGTCACGGTTCGCGGAGGCGATGACGGCGAAGACCAGGTCCCCCTTCGGAATCGTCACCCCACCCACGGAGATGTCCTCGCGCGCGAAGCGCTCGGTGGAGATCTCCACCGGACTCGCGTAGCGCAGGAGCTCCTCGACCGCCGGCTCGATGAGCTCGGGGTTCTTCCTCAGCCGATCCAACTGCTCGGGGTGCTGGAGGAGCGCGAGCGTGCCACCGGCGATCAGGTTCACCGTGGTCTCGTGCCCGGCCACCAGCAGGAGGAACACCATGCTGACCAGCTCGTCCGGCGTCAGCTTGTCGCCCGCCTCCTCCGCCTGGATGAGGGCCGTGAGCAGATCATCTCCCGGGGACGAGCGCCGCTGCGCGACGAGCTTTCGCAGGTAGCGGGTGAACATCAGGATGCTCGGGACGGAGAGCAGCACGTCCCGCATGTTCGTGTTGGAGATGAGCCGGTTGGACCAGCGCTGGAACTTCCGGTAGTCGCCCGAGGGGACCCCCAGCATCTCGGCGATGATGGTCACCGGCACCAGCAGCGCGTACTCCGAGACGAGCTCCATGGAGCCCTTGCGTTGGGCCGCATCCAGCAGCCCATCCGACAGGCTCTGGACGCGAGAGCGCAGCCGTTCGATCAACCGGGGCGTGAAGGCCTTGTGCACGAGCGCGCGGAGCCGGGTGTGATCCGGAGGATCCCTGCTCAACATGTTCTGGGAGATCGGCTCGAAGAGCTTCACGAACCAGGGCATCCGGGCCCGCTGCTCCGGCGTCATGCTTCCGATGCGATCCTTGCTGAGGCTCGCGTGCTTCAACACCTGGTTGACGTCTTCGTAACGGGTCACCAGCCAGCCCACCTCGTTGGCGGGGCCCATGATGCGGAAGACGGGCGCCTCCTCGCGCAGGCGCGCGTAGAAAGGAAACGGATTGGCCTTGAAGCGCTGCGAACCGAAATCGGGCTGCGTGAGGGTCTGCATGGAGGTCCTCTCACCAGGATGGTCTAACACGATCCGGGAGGATTTGTTTTCCCGATCTGGAGAGGAATGCTTGGATGCCGCGCCAGACCTGATCCAAGGGAGGGAGAACACATGACGAAGCAGAGGATCGTTCGCGCGGCGGTTTCCGGGGCCGTGCTGTGGCTGGCGGGCTGGGGTGGAGCCGCCGGGGCCGCCGAGGTGTCGGCCAGCCCCCATCGGCCGCGGACGCTCGATGACGCGCTGCTCGAGGTGAACACCACCGTGCCCGACTTCGGTGGCATGTATTACGACGAGAAGGGCCGGCTGGTGGTGCGCCTGGTGCACGCCTCCGCGGCCCCCGCCGCCAGGCTCGCCATCGCGAAGGTGTTCGGGCAGGAGAAGATTCCGGCGGAGGGGCTGGTGACGGAGCCGGCCACCCGCACCTTCGCCCAGCTCAAGGCGCTGCACGAGCGCCTCACCCCTGGCGTGCTGTCCGTGGCCGGTGCGGTCGTCACGGACGTCGATGAGAAGACGAACCGCGTCGCCATCGGCATCGAGAGCGCCGAGGCGCGCGCTCGCGTCGAGAAGGTCCTCGAGCGCCTGGAGGTGGACCGCGACGCCGTCGACATCATCGAGGTGGGCCGCATCCTCCCCACCAATGTCCAGGGCGGGTGGCGGCCCATCAACGGCGGCAACCAGATCGAGACGCCGGGCAAGTACTGCACCCTCGGCTTCACCGCGTTCCAGGGCAACGTCCTGGGCTTCGTGAGCAACTCGCACTGCACGCAGACGCAGGGCGGTGTCGAATACACGCCGGCCTACCAGGCCGTCTACCCCGACCTGGCCGGCACGGAGATCACCGACCCGGTCTACACGAGTGGCGGAACCTGCCCCGCGGGCCGCATCTGCCGCTACAGCGACAGCGCCTTCTTCAGCGCCAGCGTCCCCGTCAACCCGCTGGTGGCGTACACGCCGGGCCCCTTCAACCTGTCCATCTCCTCCTGGCTGGAGGTGCCGGGCAAGGTGCTCTACCCCTCGCAGGGACAGACCGTCTACAAGACGGGCCGGACCTCGGGCACCACCAGCGGCACCATCCAGTGGGCGTGCGCCACCATCAACTCGGGTGGCGGCCCGCACACCTACTTCTGCAACTACATCGCCACCAACACCACGCAGAACGGTGCCGGCGGTGACAGCGGCTCGCCGGTCTACTTCCTGTCCGGCAACACCGCGACGTTGACGGGCATCATGTGGGGCGCGGGCTCCGATCCCTGGCACTTCGCCTTCTCCCCGCTGGGCTCCGTGCAGAACGAGCTGGGCATCGTCCCCTACTGCCAGGGCAACGTGGGCTGCTGACGCACCTGGCGCCCGGGCCTCATGGTTGATCTCCTCCCCCACGAGCGAATGGAGGGTTCCGGCCAGCCGGGGCCCCACCTGGGGCATATAGTCCCACGCGCATGCAACAGGGTCCGAGCCTCGATGCCTTCGTCCTCCTCAAGCGCCTGGCCATGGGCGCCATGTCCGAGGTGTTCCTCGCGGAGGTGAGGGGCGTGGTGGGGCCAGACCGGCTGGTGGCGCTCAAGCGGATGCGCCCGGAAGTGGCGGGAGAGGAGGCCTGGGTGCGGCAGTTCCTGGATGAGGCTCACCTCTCCACCCTGCTCAATCATCCGTTCCTGGCGCGTCTGCGCACCTATGGCCAGCAGGACGGCCTGCTGTTCCTCGTGTTCGAGTACGTGCACGGGCTCACCCTGGCGCAGCTCCTGGAGGCGCGCCGCACCGCGGGGCTGGGGCCGCTGCCCTGGGCCCACGCGGCACGCATCGCCACGTACCTGTCCGAATGTCTGGGCTACCTGCACGCCCTGCGGGGCCGGGAGGGACAGCCGCTGGGACTCGTCCACCGCGACATCCACCCTGGCAACATCATGATCGCCGACACCGGAGCGGTGAAGCTGCTCGACTTCGGCATCGCGCGCAGGGCCGGACGGCTGACGGAGACGCAGCCCGGCCGGGTCAAGGCCCGCCTGGAGTACGCCGCGCCGGAGCAGCTTCGCGAGGCGCCGCTGGATGGCCAGACGGATGTCCATGGACTGGCACTGACACTCTACGAGCTGCTCTCGGGAGTGCAGCCCCTGCGGCGGGACAACCCGGTGCGGACAATGGAGGCGGTGATGAAGGAGGTGCCTCGCGGACTCGGCGCGGTACGGCCCGCCGTGCCCGAGGCGATTCAGCGGAGCGTGACAGCGGCCCTCTCCAAGCAGCCCGCGCAGCGCCCTTCGCTAATGGAGCTCCGGAGCTCGCTCGACCAGGCCCTGCGCGCTGGCCCCGTGGTGGGTCTGCCCGAGCTGGCCGAGCTGGTGGCGCCCTGGCTCCCCGGCTCCGGGCGCCTGCCCTGGAGCCAGGATCGCGCACGACGGGAGGCCCCCACCGTCACCCACACCGCGGACCTGTCCCACCCGCCTCGGAACACGAAGGGCTGACGCTCAGTCTCCCGCCTTCAGCCCGTAGCGGTTGAGCAGTCCGTGGACGTGGCTGCGCGCCAGCCCCGCCGTCCGTGCCACTTCCGAGATGTTGTTGCCACACCGCGCCAGCAGCGCCGTCAGGTACTCGCGGGTGAAGGCCTCCACCATGCGCTCCTTGGCCTCCTTGAAGGTCAGGGCGCTCAGATCCTCGGTCGCGGAAACAGTGCTGCTCACCGGCCGCGCCGCATCCGGCAGCTCCACGTCCCCCGCCGCGAGGACGCGGTGCACGAAGTTGCGCAGCTCCCGCACGTTGCCCGGCCAGTCGTAGCCGACCAGCCGCTGCACCAGCGCCTCCGTGAACGGGAAGTCCGGCTGTCCCGCCTGCTCGAAGAGGTGGCGCGCCAGCAGTGGAATGTCTTCCGGACGCTCGCGCAGCGCGGGAACCCGTACCGGCACCACCGCCAGCCGGTAGTAGAGATCCGCCCGGAAGCGCCCCGCGGCCACCTCCGCCTTCAGGTCCCGGTGCGTGGCCGCCACCACGCGCACGTCCACCTCCCGCGCGGCGTTGTCACCCACCCGGCGCACCGTGCCCGACTCCAGCACCCGGAGCAGCTTCGGCTGGAGCTCCAGGGGAAGCTCACCCACCTCGTCGAGGAAGACGGTGCCGCCATGCGCCTGCACCAGGTGCCCCTGCCGGTCCGCGTGCGCACCCGTGAAGGCGCCCTTCGCGTGCCCGAACAGCTCGCTCTCGATGAGCGAGGGCACCACCGCCCCGCAGTCCACGATGACGAAGGGATTGGCGCTCCGGGGAGAGGCCTGATGGAGCGCCTCGGCCAGCAGTTCCTTGCCGGTGCCCGTCTCTCCCAGCAACAGCACGGAGAAGGAGGTGCGCGCGGTCCGCTCCAGCACGCCGAAGAGGCGCTGCATCGCGGGGCTCCGTCCCAGCGCGCGTCCGAAGGCGGTGCGCGGCGCGGGCTCGGCGCCCTCCTCGGATGGCTCGGGCATGACGAGCAGCGTCGTCTTGCCGAGCGTGAAGCGGGCCTCGCTGGCCACGGTGACCTCGTGGATGCGCACCCCCAGGGACCAGGTGCCATTGCGCGAGCCCACGTCGCGAACTCGCACGCCCTCCGGCCGGGCTTGCAGCTCCAGGTGGACCCGCGACACCGTCGGGTCGCTCAGCCGCAGACCGCCCTCCACCTGGGTGCCCACCAGCAATGTCCCTTCGAGGGGGAAGTCCTGTCGCGCGTCCGGTCCCGTCTCCACCACCACGCGGAAACGAGGACCGCGCGCCACTGGCCGCCCCTCCGTCAGGGCACCGGGAGACAACGGTTCGGTGGAGGAAACACCCATGAGGTATGGCAAAATACGGCCGCCCATGGCTCCCCACAAGCACCCCTCCTCGTGCGCCACCTGCGGGCTGCCTGTCCCCTTCGAGGGGGCCTCCTGCACGGAGTGCACGGCCATCACGCAGCACGCCGGTGAGGCGGGGTGGCGACCCCCTCGCATGCCAGTGCGGCCGCCCCTGACTCCAGGTGAGGTCCTGGAAGGCAAGTGGCGGCTGGAGGAGCTGCTGGGCGCCGGAGGCATGGGCCAGGTGTACCGGGCCCGGGACCTCACGCTCGAGCGCACCGTGGCCGTCAAGCTGCTTCACGATGCGCTGTGCGAGGACCCGGAGAGCGTGGCGCGCTTCGAACGGGAAGCACGGGCGATGGCACGGCTGGAGCACCCGAACATCACCCCCATCTACGCGGTCGGCCAGCAGGACGGGCGTCCGTTCATCGTGATGAAGCACCTGGAGGGGATGTCCCTTTCGCGCTACCTGGGCTCGGTGCCCGGACCCCTGCCCGTGGCGGAAGTGCTCGCCCTGGCGCGGCAGCTCTGCGCCGGGCTGGACTTCATCCACCAGCGCGGCTGCGTCCACCGCGACATCAAGCCGGGCAACATCTTCCTCTCGCCCGGAGGGCACGCCACGCTGCTCGACTTCGGCATCCTCTGGGAGTACCGCGGCGAGGAGGCCACAAGGAGCGGCTCGCGTCTCGGCACGCCCAGCTACATGGCGCCGGAGCAGGCCCGCGGCGAGCCCGTCGACGCGCGTGCGGACCTGTTCTCCCTGGGGCTGGTGTTGCTGGAGATGTTGACGGGCCTGCCGCCGGCGAGCACCTGCAGGCTCCTCGGCGAGGGGCCACGGGATGCGGCGCAGGCGCTCCGTGCCCAGGCGCCGTGGCTCTCGCCCCCACTGGCGGAGGCGCTCGTCCGAGCCACCGCGTCGAACCCGGAGCAGCGCCACGAGGGAGCACTCGCGTTGCTCGCGGCCCTGGAGAAGGCGGAGTCCGCGCCCTCCACGCCGGAGCCCACGCCCGCGCCGGTTCCAGCGAGGCCCGGGAAACGAGTACGGCTCATCCCATTCCTGGCGCTGCTGGGCGTCGCGAGCGTGGGAGCGCTCCTCTTCGGAATGCGTGAGACTCGGAGCACGGGGGAGGCCCAGGCGGCGGCCAGCACCGCGCCAGCCTCCGCCACTCCGCGCCCACCTCCGGAAGCGCCCCCTGCTCGAGCCTCCACGCCCTCCCCTGCCCCTCCCAGCACCGAGGCCGCCATGGCGCCCGCGCCGGTGGTGGCGCCAGCCTCCGAGACACCGGCCTCCGCCACGACGACATCCCGCCGGGCCAGAGCGCAGGCCTCGCTCGCGTCATCCACCGTGGGAAGCAACTCCCGGCAGCGCGCCAGGACGGGTCAGGGGGAGCTGCGCGTGGTGACCGTGCATGCGGGCAAGACGGTCTGGGCCAACGTCAGCGTGGACGGCAAGCACCACGGCGCCACCCCGGTGTCCCTGAACCTGCCCGAAGGGCGGCACTCCGTGCGAGTGGAACGCGGCGGCTTCGCCACGGAGGAACGCCAGATCGAGGTTTCTCCCGGAAAGAAAGCAGTGGTACGCATCGAACTCCACGAATGAGCGCTCCCCTGTTGGTGATGTCGCTGCTCCTCCCGTCCGCTGCGCCCGTCGAGGAGCACCGCGAGCTGGATGCGGCGCTCCAGGCCCTGTCCGAAGGAGACTTCGAGTCCGCGCTCTCCCGTGTGGAAGCGGGTTTGAAACGAATCCGTGACGAAACCCACATCGCGCGGCTGCACCTGGTGCAGGGCGAGGTGTACGCGGCGCTGCGCCAGTACTCCAAGATGGAGGCCGCCTTCGCCCGGGCGCTCGAGTCGGACCCGGACGTGCGCCTGGACCCGGAGCGTGTGCAGCCCACCGTGGTGACGCTCTTCGAGAGCCTGCGCGAGCGGCTCCAGGGTGAGCTGGCCATTGATGTCGAGCCCTCCGGAGCGGAGCTGCGTCTCGATGGACGGCCCCTCGGACAGGCACCGTGGCGGGGCCCGGTCCCCATCGGAACACACACGTTGGAAGTGGGCCCGGGGAAGACCGCGCTCCAGGTCAAGGTGCGGCCCGGCCGGACGGAACAGGTGCGCGTCGTCCTTCCACCCACCGCCCCGGAGGGGACGCCCTTCTCCGGACTCGCGTTCAGCGCCCAGATCCGGGCCGCGGTGGGCCTGTCTCCGCTGTCCGGCGTGGGAGTGGAAGCAGGCGCGCGGCTGGCGGGGACGTATGTCTATGGCGAGCTCAACGCCACCGCGGGACGCCAGTTCGGAGCCTCCGCACGCCTGGGAGCCCAGGCTCCGGAGCTCGTGGGTCCGCTGACGTTCTTCCTCTCGCTCGATGCGTACGCCCTGGGAGGGCCGGCCCTGTTCGGCGCTGGGCTGTCCACCGGAGCAAGCCTCCCCCTCTCCACGCGGCTCGCCCTCTTCGCGGAGCTGAGCGGACGCTGGCTCCCGGCGAGCGCCTCGTACGGGAACACCCACCTGCTGGGCCTCGCCGGATTGCGCTTCACGCCGGGCGGGTAGCGAAGACGAAGGCCCCGGCCCCCTCCCACCTCCTCGGATGAGGAGTAGGAGCAGGACCAGGGCCTGGGTCGGTCAAGCCATGCGCCGGTCAGCTCAGAAGAGCTGCTGGTAGCGCGCGGCCGAGTTGGGCATGCGGGTGAGGTTGCCCGGATAGAGGATCCAGCGGCGGTTGTCCCTGTCCACGTTGAAGAGGATCTCGTAGAGGAACTTGCCAGCGCCAGTGCCACCGTTGACCTTGAAGAAGTTGTGCATCTGCTCGATGAACACGGTGGAGTCACCGTTGTCCGCGTTGCCAGACCACTCGGAGATGGCCAGCGGCAGTCCCACGCTCCTGGCGAACTCGAGGTGCTTCGCCAGCCCCTTGGGAGCGCCATAGCCGTCGGTCTGCTGGATGGAGTTGTTCCAATCCGTGACGGTCGCGACGTAGGGGTACTGGTTGTAGTAGTCGACGCTCATCACATCGACGTAGGCGGCACCGGGGAAGGTCTTCCGCCAGTCGATGCCCGAGCTCACGGACTCACGGTTGACGCAGAAGACCAGCTTGGCGGCCGGGAAGACCTCCTTCTGCAGCGCGCGGTAGCGCTTCCAGGCGGTGATGAAGGACGTCGCGTCGCTCGCGGTGACCTTCCAGGGGTACCAGTTGCCGTTCATCTCATGGGCGAAGCGGATGTAGACCGTGCCCGGGCGGCTGCCCCACTTGGTCTTCAGCGTGGTGAGCGACTGGCGCCAACGCGAATCGTAGGCGCCGGACGCCGCCGCGGCCCAGGACTCGCCCGCGTCGAAGGCACCCACCGCGATGTCGATGTTCTTCTGCCAGCTGCCGTACTCCCCGCTGGGATCGAGCTGCCAGAAGTTCGCGGCATTCAGGTTGTTGTCGGACCAGGATCCGGCAATCGCCACCGGGGTGCCGCGCCACGTCGCGAAGGTGCCCGAGGGGACGCCGTAACCCGAGGCTCCGGAGAGCCAGGGGCCGGAGGTCCCGGTGTCGCCAGTCGTGGACACCGTGAAGGCGATACCCGAGCCATCACGCCAGACGCTCGAGGTGTCTTCCCAGGTCGGATAGAGTTCCCAGGTGCCCACCGGATCGGTCGAGGCGATGACGCGGGTCGCCGTGAGGGTCACGCTCTCGCCCGGCTGCAGGGTGCGGCCGGTGATGCGCGGCTCCAGGTTGTAGAAGGGGCCGCCCGCGTGCGTGCCACCGGGGGCGCGCGAGGTGAGCACGATGTTCTTCGTGGCCACCGCGGTGGTGCCGTTGTTCTTGTAGGTCACGCTCGCGGTCAGGGTCTGACCGCGCGTCAGCGAGACATCCGTCGCCGAGACCGACTGGGTGATGGTCAGCGCCCCGGAGGTCTCCACGAGCGCGGACGTATCAACCGCGTAGTCCTCCGCGCCCTCCAGGGGCCCACCGCAAGCCGTGGAGAGAGCGAGCATCGCGGCGGTGACGAGCCCGGTGAGAAAACCGCGAGAGAAGGGGTTGGTGCGTGTTGCCGATCGAGTCATGGGAAAGCGTTCCAGAAGAGGTTTGATGACTACGGCCGGCCCCAAGAGCAACTGTCGTGCCTGGCCTGTTCTTCTGGGGTGGCGCGGATTCCCTCTCTCTGGGACGAGTACGGACCGGCCTCTCCCGGGAGCGACACCTGTTCACTCGACAGGACAGTTCCCGTTCACTCGACAGGACAGGTGGGCGCTCCGGGGCGCCAAGACCGGCGTCGAAGCCAGGGTCCCAGGAGGAGCGGCAGAGCCACGAGGGCGCCTGGGGCCGAGGTGCAGCCCAGGTCCGTCGTCCAGGGTCCCGCCGGGTCCTCGTCCGGGTCTCCATCGGGAGCCCCGCCGCCCACCACCTCGAGCGTCGCGGGGAGGAAGTCCGGGTGCGAGGCCGCCAACATCGCCGTTCCTCCCGTGCCGCCGGGGCGGAAGTACACCCGCCGCTCGGAGGCGCCCGTGGGGAGGAGCATTCCGGGCACGGGAGACTTGCAGGCCTCATCCGAATGGAAGCCGCCCGCCCCCGCCGTCACGGCCAGGGCCACCTCCGTCTCGTACGGCGCGGGCGCGGGCGCCCCGGTGGCGGAGCTCCGCAGGGACACCTCCAGGGGGATGCACCCCGAGGACGTGGCCGCATCCACCGGCCACCGGAGCACCAGCCGGCTCGCCATGGGCGTGGCGCTCACCCGCACATCATCGAAGTCGAGGGTACCGGTGAAGGTCCGCGAGTCCGCCCACGGCTCGCCCATCACGACCCTTTTCATCACGTAGGACGGGTCGGTCCAGTCGCGCCCGGAGACCCCCGTCCCCTGTTCGACGCCGTCCACCCACAGCCTGGCCTCTCCGGAGCGGGTGCCCAATCCACTGGCACTGAACTCCACCAGGTGCCACCGATCCGCCTCCACCCGCGAACCAAAGAAACTGACGTAGGTCCGGCTCGCCCCGGTCATCACCGCCAGTTCCCAGACGGGGCCTGCCGACTGGCTCCGGAGCCGCAGCTCCACCTGCACCGGCAGAGCCTGCAGGGCCACGAGGCTCCCGGGCGTGCTCACGTCTCGCAGGCGCATCCACGCCCGGACGAAGAACTCCGAGGACAGGGGGGCGCGCTCGTCACTGCTGACGCTCGCCTCGGAGTCTGGGGTGCTGGCGTTGGTGCGATCGACCACGGTGAGCCCGTACTGTCCCCGGTGGGCCCCCACCGCCCCGTTGGAGAGCGCGTTGGGGCTGCTGGCTCCGACCACACTCCACCGGCCCGCGGGTATTTCGCTCGCGCGCAGCGTCCCCGTCTCGAAGTCATCCGAGAACCAGTCGTTGGAGGCCGCGACTCCCGTCAGGGGATGGAGAAGCACGCAACACCCCAGCACCCTGCCCCACCACGACGGTCTGAGCCAACCCTCGAGCATCCGCCGCACTCTAGCAGTATCGGCGGGCCCCACGCGGGCCGCTTCAGAACCAGGCCAGGAGCGGAAGGCGGAGGCTGAAGAGTCCCCCACCCGACGGGGAGAGCGAGAACCCGAAGCTCGGCCCACGCATCAGCAGCCCGAGAATCGCCATCCCGAGGCTCGCGGCAACCACCTTGCGGCCCGTGACGAGCGAGTGCAGGAAGGAGGTCTCGTAGTTGACGCCCACGTAGCGGATGGCGAAGAGCAGCCCGATGGGCAGGACGGGGAAGCCGTTGACGGTGAACCAGACGGTGGAGAAGGCAAGCAGTTGGAAGAAGGTCGCACGGCTCAGGTGGAAGCGGTCGTCGTAGACGGTGTCCATGAGGATCCTCTGGGTAAGGAGTTGCCCCGGCCCGAGCACACCGCGGACCAACGCCCATGGACGTCATTCCGGCAACTTGGAGGGAGGACCCATCCACCAGCGAGACACCATGTCCCGTTGGTGAGCCCCGTCAGCTCCAGGATGAGCCACCCGAGCAGGCGGCGGCCATGACGCGGATGAGCGCATGGCCACCGCACCTGACTCGGCATTGGCGCTCAGGCACTGATGGGTGGAGGCTCTCCGTGCCCTCCCGCGAGCACGGCGTCCTTGTGACTCCGGGCGATGTGCTCGAGCGCCTCGTCATAGGAAGGCACCAGGCTGGCCGACGGAGCGTTTCGGGAGAAGCCTCCCTGCTCGAGCATCCGGGCCACCTCTCCTCGCGCGACAGCCACGACCGTTCCCGCGCGCATGACGAGGCAGTCGCGGAGATCCAGCACGGCTTGCAGTCCGGTCGCGTCCATGTAGGGCACCGCGGACAGATCGAGCACGAGGTACCTCGGGAAGGGATGGCTGGTGAGCGCCGCGTTGAAGGCACCAGGGGAGAGGAGATCGAGCGGCCCGCGGACGCGGATGCGCTGGAGCGGCGGCCGATCGTCCTGCGCGGCGGCGGCCGTGCTCAGGCTTCGGAAGAAGGGACGTCCATCCAAACGCAGGATGCGCATCTGGATCTCCGTCCGCGGCCGTGCCATCAGGAGCCGTGCGACGCAGAGGGCCACTCCCGCGCCGAGCCCGAGCAGGAGGTCCACCGAGGCGATGACGGACGCGGTCACCGCGACCACCGCCACATGGGGGCGATCCTGCTCCCACAGCACGCGCACCCCCTTGAGATCCAGCAGCCGCACGCCGACGACCACGAGGATGCCCGCGAGGGCGGCGATGGGCACGCGAGCGACGAGCTGTCCGGCCACCAGACAGACACCGAGCAACAGGAGCGCATGAACCACCGATGCCGCGCGGGTGCGGGCTCCCGCCTGGATCGAAACCGAGGAGCGGACGATGGCGCCCATCACCGGCATGCCTCCAAAGAGGGAAGACGCGAGGTTGGCCATTCCCTGGGCCATCAGCTCCTGATCATGATCCGTCTGGTGCTTCTCCACCCCCGGGAGCTGATCAATGGCGCTGGCCGACATCAGAGAGCCCAGTGACGCGAGCAGGGTGAGTGAGAGGACGTCGGGCAGGAGCGCGCTCCAGTCCACCCCCGTGAACGAGGGGAATCGAGGCGGAGGCAGTCCCGGGGGCAGGCTCCCCACGCGGGCCAGTTCCGGACCCAGCAGTCCGCCGATCACCGTGGCGACCACGAGCCCGATCAACACCGCGGGCATCCGTCGGCGCAGCCGTGGCAGTCCCACCATGCAGGCGATCACCAACACACCGAGGACGAGGCCACCCCAATGCACCCGCAAGGCGCCTGCCTGGGTGAGCAGGGAGGAAAGCGAGCCGACCGTCTCCGGCAGCCCCAACAACCTCGGCAGCTGGCTGTTGAGGAGGATCAGCCCGATGCCCGCCATGAACCCGCGGACCACCGGTGCTGGCAGCAGCTTCGCCAGCCGGCCCACCCGCAGCACGCCGAGGAGCATCTGGAGGAGCCCGCAGAGAAGGGTGGCCGCGACCATGCCCTCGACTCCATGGCGCTGAACCAGGAGGAACACGATGGGCACCAGCGCCGCCTCGGGCCCCGTGATCTGCAGTCGAGCACCTCCCAACAACCCGGCCACCACACCGGCGATCGCACCACTGATGAGACCCACACTGGCTGGCAATCCCGACGCCACCGCGAGTGCGAGATTGAGCGGAAGGGCCACGCACGCCACCGTGAGCGCACCGGAGAGATCCTGTCCGAGTGTCTTGGGAGACACCATCTGCTGCCAGTCCCGCCACAGCAGGCGCAGGCGCCCCACGGATCCAAACGTGTGATGTTCGATCATGATGCCCACGCGTCTCTTCACACCGCGTGCCGCACCGCGCCCTCCTCTGCGGACGTGCCGCGCTGTCGGCGGGAGCCGACACCCTCGCTGGTGGGCCGAACCGACACCTGTCCGTTCCAGCCGACGCTACGGCCGGAGGGTGGACGGCCGGATACACTCTTGCGTGAATGAAAGGCTGGAGCACGTTACGACGTGCTCCCCGGAGCCTGCTCTCGACATGCGACTCGTCCAACGACTGCTCATCTCCCACGCACTGCTCACCGCCCTGCTTCTCGGTGCCGCGGCGTTCGCCGTGGTGGCCCTGGTACGCATGACGAATCTCCTCACGGAGATCCGGGAGGAGCATCTGGGACAGGTGAAGGAGGAGGAGGCCGTTCACCAGGCCGCCTGGAGCATCGAGGTCGCCGCCCGGCACGCCATCCTGAGATGTGAACGCGACCCGACCGTCGGACCCGAGATGGCTGCCTCCATGAAGGCGCCACTGCAGCAGCTGGAATCACTGCTGGCCATGCACGGAGACGCCATCCAGCCGAACATCCGGAACACGGCGGAGGACTACCTCACCTATGCACGGTATGTGATCGAGGAGAACACCTGCGCCCGCTTGTTCGATCCCGCGCTGCGAGAGAAGCGGCTCACCTGGGACGAGAACCTCACGGATGCATGGATCGCCATCGTGCACTCCCTGCACAAGGACGTCCTTCAGCGGGAGAGCGAGGCCTATGGCATCGGCGCCACCGCGATCTGCGTGGGGCTGGTGTTCGGAGCCCTGGCGGTGTTCTCCGCCTGGGGTGTGGCTCGCTGGATGGCGCGAGGGGTGACCCGGCCCCTGGAGTTGCTCGCCAGGGAGGCCCGGCAGGTGGGACAGGGGAACACCAAATCCATCGCCCAGGTGGGAGGGCCGCTCGAGGTGCAGGAGCTGGCCACCGAGCTGGAGCGGACACGCGCGCGCCTGGCGGAGATCGATCAGCTCAAGGACGCCTTCGTGGCCTCCGTGTCGCACGATCTCCGCACTCCGCTCACGCGGCTCCGGGCCGCGCTCGGGCTGATGGCGGACGGCACCACCGGCCCCCTCAACGAGCAGCAGCGGCGGGTGGTGGAGCTGGCGCGCAGTGCCTGCGAACGGGAGATCCGCCTGGTGTCCGCGCTGCTCGACATGTCCCGTGTGAAGTCCGGCAGGGTCCTGAGGCGCGAGGCGGGTTGCCAGCTGGATGACGTGCTCCGCCGGGCCATGGAGGACATGCGCGCTGAGGCCGAGGCGGCCGGAATCCAGCTGGAGTTGGAGACCGGGGGAGCGATGTCCCCCGCTTCGCTCGACGCCGCCCTCATCGAGCGCGCGGTGGCCAACCTCCTCGGCAACGCCATCCGCGTCTCCTCCCGGGGGCAGCGGGTGCGGATGGTGCGCACCCTCACCCAGGAGGGCCCCCCGGGACATGCCGCGTCCGAAACCTGCTGGGCCCGGGTGGTCGTGCGCGACGAAGGCCCGGGAGTCCGGCCCGAGATTCGTGACCGCCTCTTCGAACACTTCTTCACATCTCCGGTGGGCGGGGGCACCACCTCTCCCGGGATAGGCCTGGGCCTGCCGCTGGCGCGCGAGATGATGCGCGCGCATGGAGGCGAGGTAGCGCTCCTCGACGAGCCGGGCCCGGGAGCGGCCTTCGCCGTCTGGATACCGCTCGATCGCCCCACCCCACCCCGCTACGCTTCCGAGGCGACTCCCTCTGCGCCGCAACCCGACCGGAGCCTTGCATGAGCCCGTCATCCCAGTCTCTCTCCTCCCCCGCCAACCGCGTGCTGGTGGTGGATGACGACCTCGAATTGTGTGAGCTCATCGCCTTGCGCCTGGAGGCCCATGGGATGCGGGTGACGAGTGTCCCCACGGGCCAGGAGGCGCTCGCGAGGGTGGAGCGCGACGAGGTCGATGCGATGGTGCTCGACCTGCGGCTGGGAGACGTGGATGGCCTGGAGGTCCTCGCCCAGGCCAGGGAGCGCATCCCGGAGCTGCCAGTGGTCATCCTCACCGCGCACGGCACCATCGAGACCGCGGTGGAGGCCATGCGCCGGGGCGCCTATGGCTTCCTCACCAAGCCCTTCCAGGACCACGAGCTGGTGCAGAAGCTGGTGCACGCGCTCGAGCGCACGACCTTGCAGCGGGAGGTGGACGACCTGCGCCGCATCGTAGCGGGCGTTCCACGCGAGCGGCTGATCGGTGGAAGCCCGGCCATCACCCAGGTACGTGCGCACATCGCCCGGGTGGCGCCCTCGGATGCCACGGTCCTGGTGCTCGGCGAGTCGGGCACGGGCAAGGAGCTCGCCGCGAGGTTGCTGCACGGGCTCTCCCGCCGCGCGCATGGGCCGTTCGTCGCGGTGAACTGCGGGGCGCTGCCGCCGGAGCTGCTGGAGAGCGAGCTGTTCGGCCACGTGAAGGGGGCCTTCACCGGTGCCACCCAGTCACGCGAGGGGCTCTTCGGGGCAGCACGTGGCGGGACGCTCTTCCTCGACGAGGTGGGGGAGGCGCCTCCCAGCGTCCAGGTGAAGCTGCTGAGGGTGTTGCAGGAGCGGCGCTACACCCGGGTGGGCTCGAACACCGAGGAGGAGGCGGACGTGCGGGTGGTGGCGGCCACCAACCGGGATCTCCGCGAGGAAGTAGAGGTTCGGCGCTTCCGTGAGGATCTCTATTACCGGCTGTGTGTGGTGCCGATCACCATGCCACCGTTGCGCGAGCGCCCGGAGGACATCGCGCTGCTGGCCCAGCTCTTCCTCGAGCGGGCCGCGGCGCACAACGGGATGCGGGTGCCGAGACTGAGCACGGACGCCCTCCAGCTCCTGCGGGACTACACGTGGCCGGGCAACGTGCGCGAGCTGCTCAACGTGATGGAGGCCGCCGTCCTGCTGGCGGCCTCCGAGGAGCTGCGGGCGGAGCATCTCTCCCACCTCGTGCAGTCGTCCCCCCGCTCCGCGCCCCCCTCGATGGAGGAGAACGCACCGGGCTCCATTCTCCCCAGATTGCCAGGGAGCGAGGCCCCCCTGCCCACCCTCCGCGAGGCGCGCGACACCTTCGAGCGCGCCTACTTGATCGAGGTCCTGCGCCGCAACGGAGGGAACGTGAGCGCCGCGGCACGCATGGCCGGTCGCAACCGCACCGACTTCTACGAGCTGCTGCGCCGGCACGGTCTGTCGGTCGCGGACTTCAAGGACACGAGCACCGGGCGTTGAGCGGTTCCGCCAAGGCCCGGGCCGTGACGGCTCACAGGTAGCTCATCCAGGCGCTCCGGGTCCGGGCCTTGAGTCTCACGAACCAGCGGCAGGCGAACCACAGCGGAAGCGAGACGACCACGGCCAGGGCCCAGAGCGAGAGAACATTCGAGACGCTGAAGTGCGTCCCCTGATTGGGACCGAACAGGGCAAGAGCCACGCGGTTGAGGCCGTGCAGCAGATAGAGGTGCACCAGGTAGAAGAACAGCGGGGCCGCGCCGAAGGTGGTGAGGAGAGCCAGGAGCCGCGACGGCAGCCGCTCCAGCATCGCGAGCAGCAGCGCTCCCATCCCCAGCGTCAGCAGCAGGAAATCCAGCGATGGAGGGTACTTGGTCAGGTTCAGGAAGGAGAGCACGGTGGTGAGCGGCGTTGCGCCCCGCGCCCATGGGACGGGCTCTCCATACACATTGACCACCCGCAGCACGAGGAAGAGCGCCAGCGCCGCCAGGCCCAGGGAGCACAACCTGAAGCGGCGGACCGCCGGGCCGAGCTGGCTGGAGAACCAGGTCCCGATCCCATGGCCCAGCGCGATCACTCCAATCCAGGGGAGGAGCGGATAGGACGTGCGCGCACGGGCTCCCCAGGGCAGCTCGATGAAGCCGCGATCGTGGAGGATCGCCCACAAGGTGGCCCCCGGCGTCCCTGCCTCGAACTGGATGGGATCGAGCAGGTTGTGCCCGAAGACGATGACCAGGCCCACGCCGATCAGCACCGGCCTCGGCAGCCACAAGAGCCCGGCCAACGCGATCATCGACAGCCCGATGGCCCAGATGACCTGGAGGTAATAGGTGGGCGCTGGAAACGAGAACGTCCAGGCGAAGTTGATCAGCGTGAGCTCCAGCAGCACGAGGAACAGCCCGCGCTTCAGCAGGAACTCGGAGGCGGCGCGCCGTCCGCCCCGGCGCTGACCGTAGAGCCATGCCGAAAGCCCGGTCAGCGCGACGAATACCGGTGCGCAAAGGTGTGCGGTGAGCCGGGTGAAGAAGAGGCCGGGCGGAGTGGTCGCCACGTTGACCGGGTCGCTGACCTGCGCGTGCAGGTAGAAGAACTCGCGCGCGTGATCGACGAGCATCAGCAGCATGACGACGCCGCGCAGGGCATCGATGGTGACGATCCGTGCCGCCCGTCCGGCCGTCCCCTCTTTCGGCTGGCCGTCCACCTGAACGGCCGCCGGCTGCTGAACCATCACCCTCGCTCCCGTTGACACTTCTCACCCCTTGGAGGACAAAACGCTGCAACAGTACCTCAGTGGCGAATAGTCCGGACGGGGGTACGGGTCGAGAGCACCGGGCGCCAGGGAGCGCCAGAGGAGTGCTGCTGAAAGGGGCTATAAGGGCGCGGAGCCTTCGGCCCCAGGGGGTACAGCGCTCGCCGCAGCGCCCCCTGGGAATCGCGAAGGAAGGATTGGGAGGCCCGGCATGCGGGCACGGCGTAGGGCGAGACGCCCGCTCCGGGACCTACAGGCGCCCGCCGGGATCCTGCAGGGAGAGGCACGCCCACTTCCTCGAGCCGGTGCAGGTGCAGGTCCCCGCGACGGCAGTGCCGACACAGCAGCTTCTCGTGGAGCCAGGGGTCGCGCACGCCTGCCCCGTGAGATTCGTGCACGAGTTGCTCGAAGAGCAGAGGGGAACCGGCCTGATACCGCAGTACTGAGAGGTGCCATTACACGTCACATGGTCCCCGTCCGCGGCGGAACAGGTCGTCCCCGTGCAGGAGAGGGGGGTTCCGTTCGGGCAGATCGTCGAGCAGGTGACGAGGGCACTCTCGCTTTGCGCCAGGGAGTCCTCACCCTGGTCGAACTCCGTTCCTCCACAACCAGCCGCGACGGAAATGACAAACATCGCAAGGATGAGCAGGGGGCGCTTCATGTCTGACTCCTATGTCCACGGGTCTGGCTGGCACCGTACAAACCTCACAAAACTCCGTCAATCCCTTGCACTTTCGGCAGCCAGATTCCGCCTACCCCTTCTCAATCTGTTGCTCGCGGAGCAACAAGACAGCTCAAATGGCTGTCATAACTCCTCATCCCCACCCAGGTTGTTGCCCGCGGCGCAACCAGGCACCGCGGGCGGCTTTCTGATTTATCAACAATCGAGACTGACTACCCCGGTACGCTGGGGATGACCTGACGCTGGTCGGGAATTCCGTCCGGAAAGGTGATGCCCAGCACCGCAGCCACGGAGCCCCCGCGTTCCGAGGTGTCACTGGCCGCGGCCTCGAGCGCCGCCACGGAAGGAGCATCCAACGGAGCACCGGCCTCCCGCATACGCTGCGCGAAATCACCCAACCGTGGGCGCTCGAGCTCCAGTTGGAAGCTCATGTAGAGCCCGGAGAAGGCGCGCGCCTCCAGCAGCCACCCGCAACTGGAGATGGCCGCTTCGATGCGGGAGATCGCCGCGGCGCGCTCGCCCCGCGCGATGGCCGAGAGGGTCAGTGGACCAGGTACCGCCATGGGGAATACCTCCGCCAACTACCGGGGGATGCAATTGGCGCCGGGCGTGGAGGCCACGACCGTGAGCAGGTGCTCGCGGTAGTCGTTCCGGATCGGCATGGTGCCATCGGCTCCCGCGTGCTCGCCAATGATATAGGTTTCGGACTTGGGCAGGCCCACGGCCTCATAGGCGCTGATGTCCGTGGTCGCGTTACCGTACACGCGGACGATGTCGAGCCCCACATCATCGAGCAGGTAGGAGAGGTAATCGATCTTGTACTGCTCGGTATCCGGCGGAATGGGGCCATCCCCGTAGGGATTGGTATGCAGGTGCCCGTCAATGAGACCCTGATAGTCGATCCACTCGCGCGTGTCCTTGGCGATCCAATAGGGCCGGCCCGTGAGGTAGACGATCTGGTAGCCCATGGCCGCGTAGCTGTTCACCACCTCGACCGCATGAGCGTAGGCCTGGGCCGTGCTGACACCGAGGTAATCGCCCACCATCTCGAAGTCATTGAGGGTCAAGGTGCCATCGATGTCGAACAGGACGGTCTGGCGGCCAGGCTCGACCACGGAGACGAAGCCGGTGGCCGAGCTGAGATCGCCCTCGACGATCATGGTCACCCGGTACTCACCGACGGGCCGGACGATGGGGACATGAATCTTTCCGTCGGAATCCGTGCGGTACTCGCCAACATACTCCCAGCCCGGCGTGTCGGTTCCCATGATGTAGACGTGGACATCCTCATCCTCGAGATCCTTGTGCAGGACGCGGCTGTAGTCGAACTTGCCCACGACCGTGGCCTGGGTCCCCACGGGCACGATCTGATCGTGCACCATGTGATAGGGCGGATGGCTCCAGGACAGGAGCTGGCTGCCCGCGTGCCGGAAGCTCCGCCGCGCCGGACCCTGAAGCGCGGGAGGATTCGCGACCGAGCCATGGTCCGGGCACGTGAGCTGCGCGAAGGCAGACGAGGGAACCGCACACAGAATCCAGAGCATCAGCGCGACGAATCGAGAAACAGTCCGTATCAAGGTGGCCTCCTTGCCAAGGTCCGGCTCGAGCTCTGTGCATGGAGACCGGAACCGGGCCCGCCTTATACGGTTCGAAGCAGGCTCACGTCACCGTGAAGCAGAGGATGGAGCTGATTCTCGAAACCTGCACCGGATATGCCATTTACAGATTTAAAGACTTTTACTCGGTTTTTGCTTCTTTCCGCTTGACGGTGCATGTGCTACTGCGGGCGCACGGCGAGCAGTCGTGCCGTTGCCTCATCGCGGCTTCATTTCCACTGTCTTTCTTTTATTCCAGACACAGTGCATTGAGGCCCTCGACCCAAGGAGCAGTGCCATGACACGTCGTCGTTTCGTGAACGAGGGAGCGGGCATGTTCGCCGCGCTCATGCTGGCAGGCTGTGGTTCGGCTTCATCCGATACCGGGAACCGTCCAGGGACGGCGGAACCGGCCGCCACGGTCACCTCCCCCGTGGCCGTGAGCAAGACCTTCACCAAGAAGGTCTATGTCCACCTCATGCCCTGGTTCGAGAGCAATGTCTCCTCGGGCAACGGCTCCTGGGGAGTCCACTGGACCATGGCCACCAAGAACCCCAATGTGATCGACTCCACGGGCAAGCGGCAGATCGCCTCACACTACTATCCATTGATTGGACCCTACGCATCGGGCGACCAGGACGTGATTGAGTACCAGCTGCTGCTCATGAAGTACGCGGGCGTGGATGGCGTGCTCATCGACTGGCCCGGCACGCTCAATTGCGTGGACTACCCCAAGAACAAGCAGAACGCCGAGGCCTTCATCAACAAGACCGCCGCGGCGGGCCTGGACTTCGCCATTGTCTACGAGGACCACAACCTGTCGCTGGCGCCCACCTACGGCTGCTCCGTTCCCGACAAGCATGCCGCGGCCCGCAACGACATGATCTACATGCGGGACAACTACTTCTCCCGTGGCAATTACATCAAGATCAACAACGCCCCCCTGCTGCTGGACTTCGGTCCGCAGACGTTCAAGTCGCCGAGCGATTGGAGCAACATCTTCTCGCCGCTGTCGACCAAACCGACCTTCCTGACGCTCTGGTATCAGAACGGCGATGCCGGGGCCAACGCCCAGGGCGAGTACCCGTGGATCTACTCGGATTTCACGACCGGGTTGCAGAACTTCTATAACAACCGTCCGCTGGGCGTGAAGTTCGGCGTGGCCTATCCCGGCTTCAACACCTTCTACACGGAGGGTGGATGGGGCGGCCCGACCTGGAGCCTTCCCTACAATGGGACCGGCACCTTTGGCCAGACGATGGACATGGCCAAGAACAGCGGCGTGAACTGGATCCAGCTCGCCACCTGGAACGACTATGGCGAAGGCACGATGATCGAGCCGACGCGCGAGTTCGGCTATGGCTTCCTGACCAACCTGCAGCAGAAGCTCGGCGTGCCCTACGGGCAGAGCCAGCTGGAGCTCATCGCCAGGCTCTACGAGCAACGCAAGCAGTACGCGGGCAACGCGTCCAAGCAGGCGCAGCTCAACGAGGCCTTCAACTACTTCGTGGCCCTGCAGCCGGACAAGGCCGCCGCCATCCTCGATGGAGGCACCACGCCGCCACCCGATCCCACGGTCACCAATGCCGGTTTCGAGTCCGGTATGACGGGCTGGAACACCTGGTCGCCCAATGGCACCGCCGGGGCCGCGTTCACCGAGACCTATAACGGGGGCCACGACAGCGCCTACCACCTGACGCACTACAGCCCGGGGGCCTTCGAGACGTGGACCTACCAGATTGCCTACGGCATCCCCAACGGCAACTACCGGGTGCGCGCCTGGGTCCGCAAGGGCGGTGACTTCGGCTTCTCCCGGCTCCAGGCCAAGACGTGCGCCGAATGCACGCCCGCCGCCACGAACCTCGGCACGTACAGCGCCTGGACGCAACTGGAGACGCCGACCATCTCCGTGACCGCGGGCTACCTGGAGTTCGGCCTCCACACCCAGGCCACGAGCGGCAGCAGCTTCGTCCACCTGGACGACGTGCAGCTCATCCGCCAGTAGACGTCTTCCCGGGGAAGGCCGATGGGCATGGAGCTCACGGCCTTCCCCCGGCACGGGGCCTCAGCAGGCCCGGCTCACAGCGACTCCAGGAACGCCAGCACCGCGGTCCGATCTTCCTTGCTCAGCGCTTCGAACCTGCTGCGGCTGTTGTTCGCCTCGCCGCCGTGCCAGGCGATGGCTTCCATCAGCGTGCGAGCACGCCCATCGTGCAGGTAGCGCACGTTCTGCGCCCCACCCTGCACGAACTCGAGCGAACCGATGCCCCACAGCGGCGCGGTGCGCCACATGCTCGGTCCGGCCTGCCCTTCGGTCAGCGTATCGGCCAGCCCTGGCCCCATGTCGTGGAGCAGCAGGTTGGTGTACGGATGAATGGTCTGATCGCGCAGTTCGGCGAACGGATGGTTCGTGCCCGTCTTCATCTGGGGGGTATGGCAGGTCCCACACTGAACCTGGACGAACAACGTACCGCCGCGTTCGATCAGGGCGGGGTTCACGTCATGCTCAGGCGATACACGCATGCCGTCGAGGTAGCCGCTGCGCAGACTGCGCTGCGCCGGTACCCCCAGCAGCGCGAGGTAGGAGGCGAGCCGCTCAATCTCGGTCTCGGAGATGGAGGTTGCGGCACCCGTTGCGCTGCAATTGGGTGCGCCACGCTGGCAATCGAGTGTTTTGTAGACGGGCGAGGTCACCCCCATGTCCTTGAGAAGCGCGGTAGCCGCCTGCTGACGCAGGGTGGCCTTGCTCGCCTTCCAGCCAAAACGGCCGAGATGCCGGCTGCCGGTTTCCGGGTTGATGGCCCAGTTCGGCACACCCCGCACTCCATTGCCGTCCGCATCACCCGGGTCGGCCAGGTTCAAGATCGTCGACTCGTCCACGGCTTCGAGCAGGCCCATGCCGATGACTTGTGGCGCCTGACGGACGGAGAATTGCGCTGGCACTGGCCCCTTGAAGGCATAGACGGGCTTCTGCAATTCGACCGTCTCGCCATCGGGCAAGGTGTGCACGGTCTTCGCGTACGATTGCACGGACACCGAGTAGTCGGGCGCGTTCGCGTCCAGGGTCCGCTGCTGCACGTTCAAGCCGTAGGTGGGATCTGGAGTCACCTGGGTGGCGGAGCTCGATGCCGCGGTGTCGATGGACATGGTGTACAGCCGGCTGCCCGGCGCCGGAGCCACGCTGCGGCCATTGAGCGCGTGGCACGCGATGCAGCTGACGTTGTTGTAGCGCGGCCCCAGCTGATTGGCGTGCTTCGTGAACACGGGGTTGATGTCCGGGCTTTCGGAGTGCTTCCCGTCGACGAACGAGGTGTGGAACAGCCTCCGTCCCTCGACGAAGCGCCTGGTATTGGCGATACCGATATTGTTGGCCATCTGCTGGAACACCCGATGCGGCTCCTCGGAATAGTTGTAGGAGACGCTGGCCATGCCACCCAGCAGTGTGCTCTCGGGCAGAGGGGCGGAGTCGAGGGCGGGGGCAATGCCGTACCACGGGCGCATGCCCACGCCGACCTGGTACAGCTGCTCGAATGAGTAGTAGCGGATGCCCCCGCCATCGATCACGGCCTTGTTGTCGGCCGTATGCAGGAGGAACGGCGCGGGCGTCACCTCGATCACGTCGCCCAGCTTGAACGGGGTGTTGGGCTGAGGGGCGCGCCAGTTGGAGGTGATCACGACCATGCAGTCTTCCCGTGCCGAGGTCGAGTGACAGATGTTCTTGCCGCCCTCCAGGGGATTCTCGAAGCCGACATTCATCTTCCAGCCGTAATCCCGGATATCGGGATCCACGCGCCGGAAGGCGCTGAAGCCCGATTCGACGAAGGTCCCGTCGTTCACGCGCAGGGAGACCTCGATGCGCGAACGCCCGGCGGGGACTTCGTCACGGATCAAAAGACCGAAGGTACGGTTCTGGAAATACCACGTCGGAAAGGTGAAGTAGTTGCCCGGGCCGATGTCGGGCGCATCCCAGGGCTCGCCTCGCTCGCGGGCATGCCGGTTGGTCGGACGGAAGCCAGCGAGGGTGACCAGTGTTCCGTCCGCCTCCGTGTATTGGATCTGCTCGAGCACCTGCGTGCCGGCGGCATGAAGCGGTACGTAATCCGTTGCTCCCAGCCCGGGCATTGACACCTGCACGGGCGCGGCCTCCGGAGACGCATGGTCGGCCTGCGACGAGCCGTCGCTGGATTTCGAGCCGGCGCCGTCGCACGCGGTGAGGGAAAGAATGGCCGCAAACAACGCGGGCAGGACGGAGTCCTGAGGGGGCCGCACGAGTTCCCTCTCTCGCCCGGCGGATGAGGTTCGGCTTTTCATTGTCTTTTCACCTCGAAGAGAATGCGTCGGCGTTTCGCATGTCTTTCTACCGATCGCCGGGCGAGGGGAAAACAAGAGTTTCCCGCAGCTGAGCAACGGCTCCGCCACCCGATGGGTTTTCCACGCCTCTCAACAACCGGGAAGGCGTCCCCTGGAAGACTCAAAGACTACCGAGCAAAGGAAGGGCTGGACCTGGCGCTGGCCCGTGAAGGCCGTCCGAGCTGAAAACTCCGCACGGCCTGGCAACATGACGCAGGAGCCGCGGCAGGAGGAAGCGGCGCGGACGCGGGGGGATGGAGGGCGGGAAGGCCGGGGGGGCTTGTACGCCACGTTCCGCTTCCCGTATGCAGAGGTCTCGCATGATGCGCCCTCTTCTCTCCGCTCTCGTCCTGCTGCTCTCCATGCCCCTCGCCTCCGCGCGTGCCGCCGAGGCCACCTCCTGGGGCACCACCTTTCCCGCCAACACCCTGGCGACACACCTGGGTGATGCTCCTGCCCGTTACATGGTGGTGCCCGCGGGTGCCGAAACACCCGAGCTCGCACAGGCCGAACAGGCGCTGGCGGCGGCGCTACGGTCCAGCGGAAAGGCCCTGTTGGTGATGAACGCCCAGGCGCTCGGCCCGGTGGCGCAGCTCGATGATGCCTCCATTGTCCGGCGCGGCGCGGGGTTCCCCGTGGACCGGGTGGTGGTGCTGCGGCTGTTTCCGGATGCATCCGGAGCCCTGACCCAGGCGGTGGTCACCACCTACGATACCACGGGCCAGTCCCTGGGCTCCTTCTCCGCGGTGGCCGGCACGGCGCTCGCCGCCAGGGACGCCGGGCCGAGCGCCGCCCCACAGCAGGCCCCTGCCCTCCCCAAACCGGTGGCACCCGCGCGCCCGGTGGCGCCACTGGCGGATGCGGTCGAGCAGTACGAGCAGCGGCACATCGGCTTCGACGAGCTCGTCGCGGTGAGCACGAGAACCGGCGCGGTGATGTCCAAGTGGACCATGCCCTACGAGGGCAAGTTCAAGAAGCCGCTCGATGGCGAGGCCTTCTACCAGAAGCTGGGCAGGAACGACCTGGTGGACGCCTACCAGAGCAAGATGACCCTCAAGACGGTCACGGGGATCGCGGGGGGCGCCGCCATTGTGGGAGGCGCCATCCTCTCCATCACCGCCCTGAGCTCCAAGCACGAGGACTGCGATGCCTTCTCGCCCGACTTCAGGGCCTGCTTCGAGCGCAACAGAACGCGTTTCGACAGCACGAGGACGACGATGCTGGCGGGCATCGGTACCGTCGGGGTGGGCATCGGCCTCCTGGGGGTCACCCTCCTCATCAACCCCCACCCGATCACCCCCAGCGAGGCGCGCGAGCTGGCCGACGGCTACAACAAGCAGCTCAAGGCGGAGCTGGGGCTGACCGACGACGGCACGCCTGCCCCCGTGCACCCTTCCGCGATCCAGGCCCACCTCACCCCAGTGGTGGGCCCCGGCGGCGCGGGGCTGCAGCTGAGCGGGACGTTCTGAAGCTCTACCCCTCCACGGGCTCCATCTCGGCGCTCTGGCTGATGCGGCTGTAGAGCAGCATTCCCACCACGATGAGCATGGCCCCCGTGAGGCTGACCGGCGAGGGCCACGACTCACCCAGGAAGAGCACGCCAGCCCACGCGCGCATAGCCATAAGCCGCCTCGGCCAGCCACAACGGCAGAGCCCCCAACGTCATTAGCAATTCGAACTACAGCGTCCATGACGTGACGGACCGCGCCCAACGGTGAAGGCATGGGGTCCCCCATGAGGTGCGCGGCGAAGTGGGCCTGCCGCCCGTGGAGCTGGCGCGGACCCGCAGTGAAAACAGACATTGGATTCTGAAAATACGCGAACCGCCTGATGTGCTGATGCTCGAATCCAGAGAATGGTTCAGGTGTTTGATTGGGTTCGTGTAGGCATCAACAGAACTGATAGAGATGCCAAATGAGACAATCCGGAAAACACTGTTGATGCAGACAAGGCCTCTCGTTACATTGCCCGCGCTCCTCGACGAGGAGCTCATCCCATCATTCGAGCTTGTCGTTACCCTGAAGCAACGATTCCATGACACAGGGGGGGAGTCTGCTTCGCGATCGAAGGAAACGTTCATGATGCGCAGGTTCAAGGGAGTCTGTGGTCTGTCCATGGTGCTGGGTCTGACTTTTTCCGTCATCCCCACGGGAGATACCCAGGCAGCAGGCGTGACCGACTACAATCTCACGGGGTTCTCCGCTGGAAACACCGGGGGAGGCCTGATCAGTGAATCGGACACGGCCCGCTACAAGAAGGTCTACAACGCCACGGAGCTCGCGCAGGCCTTGAAGAAGGGCTCCGGCGTCAGGGTCGTGGAGATCATGAATGATCTGGACCTGGGCTGGAACGAGCTCCCCGCGGCGGCCAAGGTCTCTCCGTTCGCCGCCCACAACGCGGCCTCGACCCATCCCGTGCTCCTGAAGACGGGGGTCAGCAAGCTCAATGTGGATGGCTTCAATGGACTGACCATCTTCTCGGCCAACGGAGCCAGGCTCCGGCATGTCGCCGTCACCATCAAGCGCAGCTCGAACGTGATCATCCGCAACCTGGAGTTCGACGAGCTGTGGGAGTGGGACGAGAAGACCAAGGGGAACTACGACAGCAATGATTGGGACTACCTGACCCTGGAGGAGAACAACAAGGTCTGGATCGATCACTGCACCTTCAACAAGGCCTATGATGGCCTCGTCGACTCGAAGAAGGGCACCTCGGGGGTGACCATTTCGTGGTCCCTGTTCAAGGGGGACGATGGCAGCACGACCAGCTGGGTCACCCGCCAGTTCGATGCGCTCGAGGCGAACAAGTCCGCCTACCCCATGTACAACTACCTGCGGAGCAGCGCGGTGGGGTTGAGCCAGAGCGACATCATCGCGATCGCGGGGCCCCAGAAGAAGGGCCATCTGGTCGGCTCCACCGAATTCGATTCGGGCAATGCGAACCTCTCCATCACGCTGCATCACAACTACTACAAGAACATCCAGGACCGGATGCCTCGCCTGCGCGGTGGCAACGCGCACGTCTACAACATCGTCATGGATGCGCAGGGGGCCTGGGCGGCCAAGAAGAAGCTCACCTCGGCCATGGCTTCAGCCATTTCCTCCAAGGGCTACCACTTCGACCTGACGAGCAATGGGGCGATCTCCACGGAAAGCGGAGCCGTCCTGGTCGAGAAGTCCCACATCCTCGACGTGCAGTACCCCGTCCGCAACAACCAGACGGACCCCTCGGATGCGAGCTACACGGGGAAGATCCGGGTCGTCGACACCATCGACTCCCTGAATGGGGTGGTGTTCCGGGGAGACAGCGACACGTCCGGGAGCCCGCTCAGTCCCGTTCCCGCGACCGTGAAGGCCTTCTCCTGGAACGGTTTCTCCACCCTGCCCTACAGCCATACGGCGGAAGATCCATCGACCCTCGTCCCCCGGCTGACGGCCGCTGATGGCGCGGGAGCGGGCCGGCTGACGTGGGCGAAGGTCAACTGGCTGAAGACCAGTTACTAGCGAGCGGAGGACGCCGCGCGCCCGGCCGTTCACCAGGCCTGGCGCCGGCGGCATCGGACAGAAGGACTCGGGCAACGCGGTGCCGCGCGTCGCAGGTGCAGTAGAAAACGTCATACAGGGGTGTAGCGTTCGACACGACACGGAAGACGTGTTGGATTCGGCCACGGCCCACCGGGTGCACTGGTCGGGTCCACCCACCTGACGTTCGAGAGGAGCAGTTGATGGAGTCTCCCACCGCCGCCACCGTCCCCGTCGAAGCCGCGGACCCCTCCACCTTGCGCCGGGTCATCACCGCGGCCTCACTGGGAACCCTCTTCGAGTGGTACGACTTCTATCTGTACGGCAGCCTCGCCGTCTTCTTCGGCGGCCTCTTCTTCCCCAAGGGGAACGAGACGGCCCAGCTGCTGGCGAGCCTGGCGACCTTCGGCGCCGGCTTCGGTGTGCGGCCCCTGGGCGCCATCGTCTTCGGCCACGTGGGAGACCTGGTGGGCCGCAAGTACAGCTTCCTCATCACCATGGCCACCATGGGCCTGAGCACCGCCCTCATCGGCCTGCTGCCCACGTATGAGCAGGTCGGCCTGTGGGCCACCTTCCTGCTGGTGCTGCTGCGGCTGCTACAGGGCCTGGCGCTGGGCGGGGAGTACGGCGGCGCCGCCACCTACGTGGCCGAGCACGTGCCGGATACAAAGCGCGGCTACTACACCAGCTACATCCAGACGACGGCCACGCTCGGCTTCTTCGTGAGCATGGGCGTCATCGGCGTCACCCGCGTCCTCATGGGCGAGGAGTTCTTCAAGTCCACGGGCTGGCGCGTGCCCTTCCTCCTGTCCTTCATCCTGCTGGCTGTCTCCCTCTACATCCGCCTGAAGATGAGCGAGTCGCCGCTCTTCTCCAAGCTGAAGAGCAGCGGCAAGACGTCCAAGAATCCCCTCAAGGAGAGCTTCGCCAATCCGCTCAACCGCAAGTACGTGCTGCTGGCCCTCTTCGGCGCCACCGCGGGCCAGGGCGTCGTCTGGTACACCGGCCAGTTCTACGCCCTCACCTTCCTGCAGAGCGCGCTCAAGCTGGACTGGAAGACGGCCTACATCCTGGTCTCCATCGCCCTGGCCATCGCCACGCCCCTGTTCATCTTCTTCGGCTGGCTGTCGGACCGCATTGGCCGCAAGCGCATCATGCTCGCCGGGTGCGTGTTGGGCGCCCTCACCTACATCCCCATCTTCATGGCGATGAAGCACTTCGCCAACCCGCAGGGCCTGCCCGTGGCGGACCCCGCGCAGGTCAACCACTTCATGATGGTGGTGCTGCTCACGGTGCAGATGGTCTACGTGTGCATGGTGTACGGGCCCATCGCCGCATTCCTGGTGGAGCTCTTCCCCACCCGAGTCCGCTATACCTCCATGTCCCTGCCCTACCACCTCGGCAATGGCTGGTTCGGCGGCTTCCTGCCCCTCATCGCCACGGCCGTCACCTCCTCCACCTGGGCACAGACGACCTTCGGCGAGGGCGCCCTCTACACCGGCCTCATCTACCCCATCGTCATCTGCATCATCACCGTCATCATCGGCGGGCTCTTCATCCACGAGACGAAGGATCACAAGCTGGAGACGCACATCCAGACTTGATGAGCCTCGAGCGCGCCCCCCGTCCTGTAGCGCTCGGGGAACAGCGGCGGGTGACGACGCCACCCGCCGCGTCTACTCAGGGTTGGAAGCGGTAGATGCCGTAGGGACCGCGCTCGGCGGGCGGCAGGTGGATCTGCGTGGTGGTGACGTAGATCCACCCCTGGGGGCCTTGCGCGAAGCTATCCGGCCAGAGCAGGCGGGGATCGCGGATCACCTGCTCGTAGGCTCCGCCGGGCACGTAGCGGTAGATCGAACCATCCTCCAGTCCACCGAGCCAGAGGACCCCCTTGTCATCGAAGAGGATGCCATCGGGGGCCACGATGGTGTGCGCCCGCTCCACCCGGCTGGCGAGGGCCTTGTCGTCAAGCTTGGGGTCGAGCAGCGCCTCGGTGGGAATGCGCCAGAGCGTGTGGCCCGAGAGCGCGGACCAGTAGAGCGTCTTGCGATCCGGACTGAGCGCGATCCCATCCGACTGGACCGCCTTGTTGAAGCGACGGCCCAGCACCATCAGGTGGTCGACCTCGGCGTGGGTGGAGGGATGATCCCGCAGCACCTTGCGCGAGCTCCCGCTCTTCAGATCGAGCACCACCAGCCCACCGGCCTGCGAGTCGGTGAGGTAGGCGACCTCGCGCGCCGTGTCGATGCGGACATCGTTGAGGTAGCTGTCGCCGGAGGACACCTCGGGAGGAAAGGCGTAGCTGCGCACCAACCGCCCGCTGGGAATGTCGAACTGGTGGAGCCGGGGCGTCGCGATGACGCCCTGAAACCTGGGATTGCCGGTGTCCACGACCCAGAGCCGGTCCTGGTCGTCGATCACCACGCTCTGGACCGCGACGAAGCGGTTCGGCTCGGTCGTTCCCGGCTTCCACTCGTTCCAGGTGGCATCTGGCCAGGCAGAAACCTGCCCGTTCTTCAACTCGGCAACGGAGAGGGGGACGTCCTCGGACCAGCGGGGGAAGTTGACGAAGATGCGGCCTTCCTTCGAGAGCGCGATCCCCGTCCATTGCCGCGGTGACTGGGCCACGAGCTCGAGGCCCGGGCCCTTGTTTCCCGCTGGCTGTCCGGGGGTGCCGGGAGCGGGAGCGTTTCGGACACAGGCCGCCGCCGTCAGGGCAGCGACAACCAGAAAGAGCGGACGCATGAAGAGAGCCTCCTGGGTGGAAATGAGGGCCCCACTCAATGCAGGAACGGAGGCGCCTTCGCCACCCATAAGCAACCAGGGCATACCCGTTAAGCTTGATTTGTTTGTTTTGCCGACTATGGTTGGAAGCTCAAACCAGTTCAGCTTCTGAGTTGCAGGGGGTGCTTGAATGCGTGGAGCCGCTTCTCGATTGTTGCTGCTGTCCCTCGTGGGTGCCATCACGCCGAGCTGCGGGGTGGCCACCTCCGATAGCGGGTTGGACGAGGTCATCGGAGGCGTCGTCGAGGCGCTCTCCGTCGATACCAGCAAGACGTACAACCTCGTCGGAGTGGGAAGCGACAAGTGCGTACAGCCCAGGGGCGGTAATACGGGCGCTGGTACCGACGCGGTGATCTCGACCTGCAGCGGGGGAGCAGCCCAGCAGTTCCAATTCATCGCGCAGTCGGGCGGCTACTACAGCATCAAGAATGTCTCCAGTGGCCTGTGCCTCGACGTCACGGATGCATCGACGAGCAGTGGCGCTCTGATCAAGCAGTGGTCCTGCTCGGGCGGGGCCTACCAGCAGTTCCTGATCGAAGACACCGGCGGAGGTACGGTGAGGCTGACAGCTCGTCACAGCGGCCTGGTGATGGACGTCATCGGCGGGGGGACGAGCAGCGGGACGGGGCTACAGCAGTGGGGTTGGGGGGGCTCGACGAACCAGAAGTTCAAGCTGGTGGCCAGCGGCACGAGTGGGGGTGGCGATCCCTGCACCCTCTCCCTCTCCGACAAACCCAACGGCTTCGCCGCCGAAGCGGGTGGCACCACGGGTGGAGGAAGTGCCACCCCGCTCCAGGTCACGACGACGAGCCAGCTCAAGCAATACCTGGAGGATACCCAGCCCCGCGTGCTCCACATCCTGAATGATCTGGACTTCAGGACCACGGCGCGCACCGTGTCAGGATGCGAGAAGAAGGCGTCCTGTGACGCCCTGGGCAAATCCATCAAGGAGTTCCGGGTCTCGAGCACCTGCAACCCGGACGAGGTGCCCTCCACCCGTACGCGCAACGAGACCACCATCAACGTCAAATCGAACAAGACGGTGATTGGCATGGGCGACGGCGTCACGCTTTACGGCGTGTCGTTCAACCTCGGAAGCCAGGAGAATTTGATCTTCCGCAATCTCGCCATCCGCGACGTGAACCCAGGCCTCATCGAGGCGGGTGACGGGTTCACACTCACCTCGTCGAAACACGTGTGGATCGACCACTGCTCGTTCGCGCTCATCAGCGATGGCTACATCGACGTTGGCACCACGGCCGACGCGACCAGCATCCATCCCGATTACATCACGCTCTCGTGGAGCTACATCGATGGGCGGACTCCGTACCAGTGTGGCGGGCAACACAGCTTCGTGAACTTCGCCAATAACGCCAAGATGACCTGGCACCACAACTGGTACGACACCAGCTCGGGAAGAAACCCGAAGCTCGGCGGCGCGCTGATGCAGGCCCACCTCTACAACAACTACTGGCTCAACACGGCCTACTTCTGCATCACCGCCGCGGAGAACGCGCAAGCGCGCGTCGAGAGCAACTACTTCGAGAACGCGAGCAGGCCGCATTGGCTCCAAGCGCCGGGCGCGATCGCCATCGACAGCGGGAACGTCTACTCCGGCACTTCGGCGACCAGCTACCGGGACGTCGGCGGCAGCGTGTTCACGGTCCCCTACTCATACACCAAGGACAGTGGCACGACCGCGAAGGAGCGCGTCAAGGCGTGCTCTGGACCGCAGCGGATTCAGTAGCCACGCCCAACCGGTGGCAGTACCTCGGCAGCCTCCTCGTACACCCTGCCGAGCACCTCTTCCTGGAGCTTGTGTTCCGCCAGCAGGTCGGCGTCCTCCCGACGTCCCACGTATTCGAGGAGGGTCGCGGCCTGCCTCGGCGAGGTGGCACAAGTGGCAGTCAGCAGCGACAAACCCACCACGCCCACCTCCCGCTTCCCGCTACTTCGGGTCGACCGCGAGGACCCTCCAACGGTCCGTCGCGTCGTCGCTCTTCAATGGATCTCGGAACCGGAGATGGGGGTTACTTGCCGCAGGCGCACCAGGGCGAAGCGGTCGTCCGGGCGGCATGCTCGGCCCAGTACGCCGCGCTGTAGCGCGCGACGGAGTAACCGCTCAGCAGGGTGGTGCGGTCCTGTTCATCCAGCGTCTTGTCCGCCAGCGTCTCCTTCTCGAAGGACTTCGTGGTCTCGATCAGCGTGTCCGTGTCGAGGGGCGCGACGGCGGTGAAGTAACGGATGAGCCGCTGGCTCACGGCCGCCGTCATCTTTCCGCTCTTCACGCGATTCTGGAGGGCAACGCCAATGTCCTCATCAGCGGCCGAAGCGACGAAGTCGAGCGAGTCGTGCCAGGCCGCCTCGAACTCGGGCATCTTCAGGAGCTCCGGCGGGGCGTTCAGCGCCTTGCTGGCGTACTCCCAGATGGGGCCCTGGGTCCGATCGCGCGGGAACGGGAAGGGGAAGGGGTTGGGAATGCAGCCTCCCGGCCCAATGATGGACACGGTGTCGTCCAGTGCCGCGTTGTGGTGCTTGCCGATATGGTCGAACGGGTTGAGGGGATTGGACGGATCGCCCGACGCCCGGCGGCCCGCGCTCACTCCCTGGGTGGTGGTCTCCCTGGTGGCGGCCTCGGAGGAGGCCCCGGTTGCAGTGGTGAACGCGCCCGAGACGGCTCCGGTGACCCGGCCAATTCCGCCGGCTTCACCATTCTGAGCGCCCAGGTACGCCCCTGTGACGGCACCCAAGACGTCCGAGCCGATGACCCGGAGCCACCTCGGCCAGCGCAGGGGCTGGGCGAGGGTTCCCTCGGGCGTGGGCATGGGCTCGGACTCCTGGACGGGGCCACAGCCCGAGGCGAGCACGCAGGCGAGAAGCAGGGAGGAACGAAGCAGGGGGCGAATCATGGGGGTCTTCTTCTTCGAGGTGGGGGGACCGCGAGCCGATGCGTCACGGTGGCTCGGCCGGTTCGCCGAGCGTGCCCTGGCCTGGAGCAGGAAGCGGGCCAGGGCGTGCCTCCTCCTCTGAAGAAGGTGAAGATTGTTCTTCCCGTGTTGCTTTGAGCGCCACGGATTCCAGGCGCGCTGTTGCCTTCCGATGCACGACCCGGCTTCCGTCCTGGGAACCCAGTCACTCGCCCGCCACATCCGGAGCCCTCACCGGGCCGCGTGTTGCCTCGGAGGCACGGCACCTCGACAGCCTCCTGGCCCCCCTGCCAGGCACCTCATCTTAAGGCTCGTATTCCGCCAGCGGGTCGGCGTCCTCCCGATGCCATGTTTCAATACGGGCTCTGCGTGACCGCGAGGCCGGGGCTCGCTTCCCAGGACGTGACGTAGTTGTCCGGGGTTCGCCGCCACCACTGGCCCCACATCACGCCGGACGAGTTCCGGTACGCCCAGGCGGTGTTCGCGTTGTTGCTCAGCCAGCTCTTGATCGAAGCGTCATTGGCCGCGCCGGCCCACTTGCCCGCCCACCGAACGAAGATGCCCTTGAACCCAGCGGTATCTCCGTGGCCGCCGTTGGCATCGTACTCGTCGTTGAGGATGTCGGCGAGGTGCTGGCCCGTCAGGTTGCGCCGGGTCCAGTTCACCGCCAGCCCGCCCGCGTCGCGATAGCTCGCGTTTCCGGTCGCCTGGTAGAGAAGGGTCGACGCGCCAGCGAAGGTTCCCTGATTGTAGGTGAAGGCCCACCAGACCTTCGTTCCGTTGGCCTGGATGTGATCGGCGACCTGCCCGGTCGAGGGATTGAAGAGGGTCGAACGGAGCCAGTTGTAGATCTGGTCGGCTTGCGCCCGGTACCCGGTATTGACGGTGTTCCGGGCGAGCAACATCGCGGCGATGGCGGCCGGACCGTTCACGCAAGCATTCTTGGTCTGCTTGTCCGTGCGCCACCAGAGGCCCCCCCCGAGCTGGTTGTCCCAAGCGCGGCTCCAGACCTTGTTGAACTGCCACTGCGCTTGATCCAGGAACGGCCGATGACCGGTGATCTCGTAGCCGCGGGTCAGGGCGATGACCGCCCACATGACATCATCGTTGTACTCGTTCCACGACGCGAAGTCCGTGGTTCCGCTCACGACGTTGTTCAACCCGTTGAGCAGTGAGAACACCATGTCGCGGTAGCCCGGATTGCCAGTCCGGTCGTAGGCGTCCTCGACCGCCTCGATCTGCTCGCAGACCTTCCAGAAGTGGAACCGGCCAGGCACGCCGCGGTTCGTGTCGACCACGAAGTAGCCGTTCCCGCCGTTCGCCACATAGAAGGCGTTGTTGTAGGAGTCGACCGCCAGGTTCTTTTCCGTGGGGGTGAGGGCGATGGCGCCGGGCGCGTACGCCAGGACAAGGGTCGCGACCAGGAAACTCAGGAGCCGCTGCTTCATGTAGGCATTCTCCTTTGGGACCCGCTCCTCCGTCTGTCGTCAGGGCACGGCCAGGGAAGCGCGTTCATGCGCTCCCTCACAATGCTGATGACAGACGTCGAGGTGGGTCAGGTGTCTCTTTCGCTCAGAGACTCGATGCCCTCTTGAGCAGCCGGCCTATTTTTTCGGGTTAATGGGAAAATCCCGGTCGACGGCTTCGACAGGAGAGTCAGTCGCTGGGAGCCCCGGCCAGAATCCACGAGCGGATGCGGGTGAGGAGGCCGGGGTTTTTGTCGAAGTATTCGGGGGCCTTCTCCGGCATCCGGGGGCCACACGTGGTGCCGCTGATCTTCTGCACGAGCAGCGAGGCGTTCGGGAGCCCTGGTGCCACGCGCTTGAAGGCGGAGCAGGCCGAGCTGGTGCCAGGGCTGTCGACAAGTGCGTCGTAGGAGCTGTCCGCGGCCAGGTTCAATCCACCCGAGGCGCTCTTGGCGTTGTGGCAGGCCGTGCACGTGGCATCCCATACCTGCTGAACCTGTGCGTAGGTGGGAACGGTGACTTGCACGTCCACCGAGCGCGTGACGGAACTCCTGTCATCGGACACGGTGACCTGGAAGGTGACGACCCTGTTGGCGCTGATATCCAGGGATTGCCACCTCGCCGAGGTGGCGGTAGTGCCGCCCAAGAACGTGCCCGCGTCCACGGGAGTCGTCGTCCAGGCGTATTTGAGGGCGTCTCCGTCCGGATCCGTGGCGCCGATGGAGAGCTTCAGGGAGTCCCCCGCGACCACCGTAGCGGACGCAGTGATGGCCGCATCCACGACGGGCGGGGTGTTGACGCTCGTCACTGGCACCTCCACGCTGTCCTGGACCGTGCCTCCCTTGCCATCCGAGACAGTGACCTGAAGGGTGAAGGTCTGGTCGCCGGTGAGCGCGGGGGCCGTCCAGGTGGGGTTCGCCGCGGTGCTGTCGCTGAATCTGCCCGCGGGCGTGGGCGGGCTCTGCGTCCAGGAGTAGGTGAGCGTATTTCCTTCCGGATCGTTGGCGGTCACCGCGAGGGTGGTGCTCTCGCCCTCGTCGAGCGTGTCTGGCGTGGCCGTCACGGCGGAGATCGTGGGCGCTTGATTCTCGGGGAGGTTCGTCACGGACACGTCCACGCTGTCCTGGGCCGTGCCTCCCTTGCCATCCGAGACGGTGACCTGGAGGGTGAAGGCCTGGTCGCTGGTGAGCGCGGGGGCCGTCCAGGTGGGGCTCGCCGCGGTGCTGTCGCTGAATCTGCCCGCGGGCGTGGGCGGGCTCTGCGTCCAGGAGTAGGTGAGCGTGTTTCCATCCGGATCGCTGGCGATCACCGCGAGGGTGGTGCTCGCGCCCTCGTCGAGCACGTCCGGCGTGGCCTTCACCGCGGAGAGGGTGGGCTGTTGATTGGGCGGGGGAGGAGGAACGGTGATGGAGACGGGCTCGGAGCTCGTGGCATTACCCGCCGCATCGTAGGCCGTGGCGATGAGCTGGTAATTTCCCTCTGGGGCAGTGCTCGAATTCCAGTTGCAGGCGAAGATCGCCCCCGAGCCCCGCGTCGTACCGTCCGCGCAAACGAGGGTGCGGGAGACGCGGAACTCCATCCGCGCCACACGGCCGGAATCGTCCTCGGCGGAGCCCTGGAGCCTCCGTGTGCCCGTGATGATCTCTCCCTGCGTCACGTTGGTGATCTGGACGTTGGACGGAGCCTGGGTGTCCGCTTCAGGGGAGGGACCACAGCTGCTCCCGAGACACAGGAGCAGGAACGCGAGCAGCGACCTTCGGAGAAGCCTGTGCATGGGCCGGGATTATGTCACGGTCCGGAAGCGCCTGAGCCTGCCCCGGTTTTGTGAACACACCTGATAAGTCGGCTACACAGGAGGTAGTGTCCATGGAGCGGACTCGCACGGAATGTTCTTGATCGAACCACACAATCCGTGAGAACTATTTTTCCGAGATAAACGGAATATTACCGCTTTATCGAAAATCGGAAATGAGTCCATGACAAACCGACGCATCGAGTTTGCAGCTTTCAGTGGGTGGCGGTGGAGCGTGGTTCTGCTCACGGCAGTGATTGGGTGTGGTCAAGAGACGAAAGCCCCGGCTCCCGAACAAGACCCCCTCCAAGCACTCGAGCAGCGGTCGCGGCAGCTGTCTCCGCCCACCGGATGTACGGAAATCACGATGGGCGAGCTTCAAAATGGCATCCAGCTGTCGCCCGTACTGTACGGGCCGCAGCCGACGTATCGCGGAGAGTTCTCGAACCTTGGAGATCCCTCGTTCGTGGATACCGCGTTCATCCGGTTGGACGTGAACACCCCCCCGGGGCTCCATGACCTGGCCAACGGCGGCACCAACCTGTTCACGTGCGAGCAATGCGTTTATGGCTACCAGGATTTCAATGGGCCGGCGAAGAAGACCTTCGTCGCCGAGTCGGGCACGCTCTGGCTCGCGGTCAAGGTCTCCCCTCAGCAGACCGCCGGTGCGCTCGCCAATGTGACCTTGCGCGAGTCGGTGGCCGCACCACCGCTCTCCGCGCCGTACACCGGAACCGCGCCGGTGCCGGGCGGTGAGTGCCGGTGGATCCGGTTCGCGACCTGGGACACGATCCGCCCTGGCGGCTGCGATCCGCGTGAAGGCTCGTCGACCGCGAATCCGCCGGGCCACACCTGCGTCGCCGATGACGCCGCGGCCAGCGATGGCACGCTCGAGAAGTCGCTCGGCACCAAGAAGCAAGGGGAGGCGTGCACGTACACGCCAGCGGCGAGCGCGAACCAGCTCGCCTCGACGGACTGCGCCCCGGGCTACGCCTGCTCCAGCGCCTATACCGAGGCGCGGCAGTGCCTCGCCACATGCGACTTCCTGGCCGCGAATCCGGGTTGCCCGGCCGGCACCGTGTGCGGCGTCTACGGTCTGTGCATCGAGCAGTCGGTCATGGAGCCCATCGGCTACCTCTTCGACCCCGCGCTCATCGGCGAGACCTGCACCGCCAGCTTTGCCGAATTCTGTGGCGTCGAAGGTGCGCGAGGCGTCTGCGTCGACCTGACGCGCTCGGGCCATGGCACCTGCTATCCCTACACCCGTGCCCGCTCCGAGTGCGGCGCCGGCGAGGAGCTCGGCTTCGTCTCCTACCCGCTCGCCAACGGTGGAAGCGATAGAACCTCCGGGTTTTGCTACCCCGACGGACGGTGACACGAGGAAGCGGCCACACTGAGCGTATGGGAAGGATGGGGCCCTGTTGAGGTTCACGGCCCCATGTCGAGAGGAAGGGCCGGACAAGGGCGCTCGATTCCGGTGCGATTTTCACAGACTTGTTCCCACGCTATTCTCACTTCCTTGGTATTCAAGGTCGCGAAGTCAGCGGACCCGGTGAGGAAGGACCCAGAAGAATGCGCACCCTGAACAAGCTCGCAGTCGCGGCGGTATCTGGCCTGTTGATCGGTGGTTGCGGAGTCACGGACATGGACCTGGGCGGCGAAGGCGTCGCCAGCCAGATCGAACGGGACTTCGGTGGCCCGAGCGGCCTCATGGATTTCTTCGAGAGCCACACGGAGGAGGAGATCCGGAAGGCGATGGAGCCCTACGGCGTCGGGTACGTCATCCGCGGGGACGTCACCGCGGAACTGATCAGCGACTGCCCGAAGTTCTTCCCGTCGGGCGACAGGAACATCTGGCACAGCTTCGACGGCGAGTACTTCTTCATCGACAGCGCGGGCCGGCCAAACCGGGCGTACAAGTACATGCCGGCGATCATCGCCGCGCCGCGCATCGACTCCTGTCAGACGAACGTGGGGCAGTGGGGCGACGCGGAAAACCCCAGCAACGACTATGACGGGGGACACCTCATCGGCTCGCAGCTCGGGGGCTGGGGAGGCCGGGCGAACCTGGTGCCTCAGGATACCAACTTCAACCGTGGCAACTGGTTGCAGCTCGAGAACAAGATGGCCAAGTGCGGGAGCCTGCCGAGCGGCCGGCTGCGTTACTACATCGGTGCGAACTACCCGAACTCCACCACGCTCATCCCCAACAACATGACGATGGAGATCACCAACCAGTCCACGGGGAGCAGCGTGTTCATGTCTTTCTCGAACGTGGACTACGGCGGCTCGAACGGAACGAACGATAGGACCCGTGGCGTGAACTGGCTGTCGAGCCAGGGGTGCAACTGACGGAAGATTGTCGAGTGCACCTTTGGCTGGGCCCGGGGTTCATCCGGCTCGGAGCGTTCAGCCCCCTCAAGTCCCCGGCAGGGCCGGGGCCTTGGGCCAGTCCAGCTCGGCCACCACCTCGGCGTCCGTCAAGCCCGCCTCGCGAGCGCGGGCCAGCTCGCCACCCGCGCCGTGCCCACCGGTGCGCACCACGCGGCGCGCCAGGGGCTCGCCGCGACGCAGCCCTCGGTGGACGAGCTGCTCGTGCTCGCCGAGGACCACGGCTCGTCCCGCAGCTTCGGCTGGCCCGCTCCCCTCTTCCGGCTTCGGCTCTGCCCCCACTTGAGGGAGCAGAAATGGCCGCAGTTTCGCGCTTGGAGCGAAGACGCCATGGAACCTCGCCTGGGGCGCCACGCCCGCCTTCTCCGCACCTGCTTGGGGAGACGCCGCGATTTCCTATTATCCATTGAAAACAGATTTCAGGCATGAATAGGATCATCGCGTCACTGGTCAAGAAACGGAGCTCCCCATGAGTCTGCACTTGTCTCTGTGGTTCAAGCGTGCTTTCCGCATCTGTGTGGCCATGCTTATCCTGCCAGTGGCCGCATTCGCCCAGACGCTTCCGCCGGCGTCGCAGGTGGCCGGCCAGATCACCATCGGCTGGAACCTCGGGAATACGCTCGAGGCCATCTGCGGTGAAACCGCGTGGGGTAACCCGACCGTCACCCAGCAGTTCATCAACAGCGTAAAGGCCGCTGGGTTCAATGCCGTGCGCATTCCCGCTGCCTGGGATTGCCACGCTGATCAGAGCACGCTCACGATCGATCCGGCATGGATGGCTCGCGTGAAGGAGGTGGTGGACTACGCCTACGGTCAGGGGATGTATGTGGTCCTCAACATCCACTGGGATGGTGGCTGGCTCGAGGAACACCCGTTGTATTCGCATCAGCAGGCCGTCAACCAGAAACAGCGCGCCTACTGGACGCAGATCGCCAACACCTTCAAGAACTACAACGAGCGCCTGCTGTTCGCCGGCACCAACGAGGTACATGCCGACTACGGCACGCCGACGACCGAGCACATCACCGTGCAGCAGTCGTACCTCCAGACCTTCGTCGACGCCGTGCGCGCGACGGGCGGGAACAACGCATCACGGACACTCGTGGTGCAGACCTACAATACGAACAGCTGGCACGGCCTCGATTACTTCTTTCTGCCGTCGGACACGATCGCGAACCGGCTGATCGTCGAAGTGCATCACTACGATCCCTACGACTACACGCTGAACACAAACAACATCTGCTCGTACTGGGGCGCACCCTATCCGTCGCAGGGCACATGCGCCTGGGCTCAGGAGGCCTACCATGACGACCTGTTCGCACGCGTGAAGGCGAAGTGGATCGACCAGGGTGTCCCGGTGATCATCGGCGAGTACGGCGTGGCTACGCGTCCGAACCTCAACCTGGAATCGCGGCAGTACTACCTCGAATACGTCAATCGCGCCGCGGCTGCCAATGGCATCAAGACCTTCTACTGGGACAACGGCGTCAACCCCGGTCAGACCAACGGCTTCGCATTGTTCAACCGGAACAACGGAGCCGTCGTCGATCAAGGCGCTCTGGATGCCATACGACGAGGCGCCGGTACCGGCAATCCGAACAGTTTCATGCTCACGGTCACGAAGTCGGGCGCGGGCAGCGGCACGGTGACGTCGTCGCCGTCGGGGATTGATTGTGGAAGCACGTGCAGCGCGAGCTATTCGAGCGGCACGTCCGTGACCCTCTCCGCCGCTGCGGCGAGCGGCTCGACATTCGCCGGCTGGAGCGGTGCGTGCAGTGGCACAGGAACCTGCACGGTGTCGATGACGGCCGCGCGTTCGGTCACTGCGACGTTCAACACGAGCGGAAGCGGCACGGCGTGTTCCAACCCCATTACGTTTTCAGGCAACACAGGCAACTTCAACACGACCGGCGCTGTGTGTTATCGGACCAACGCCAACATCAACGGTTGGGGTTGCCACAACTTCGACGGCCGGACGATCACCGTAGGTGGGCAGGCGCGGACCTGTAGCCAAATGCCTCTGACGCGCTCGTCCGACGGTTACTACTACTTCGCCGTGTCGGGTGGGACGTATCCGTGGGCGGGCTTGTACACGTGGTAGGCCTCGGCGCATGAAGCCGTGTGGAGGGTGAGGGCTGGAGCGTATGGAAGGATTGGGAGGGCTGCCTGGGCTGCCCAGTTCCTCTTATGCGCCCTCCCACAGGGCCCTCATTCCTCTTATGCGCGGCACGGTTGGTGATAGTGTCCGGATATGAACAATCGCTTCACGTCCGCGATCCTTTGCTTGACCCTCGCGAGCTGCAACTGCGGGAGCAGTGGGATCACTCCCCCCATGCCGCACTTCGATCCCCCCAGCGCCACCACCCTCCCCGAGGTGGGCTCGCTCGTCTCAGTCATCAACCTCGACGACGAGCCGGTGGTCTGTTTCACGACCGACGGCACGGCCCCGGACTGGAACGGGGGCGACTGCCCGAACCGGCTCGACGCGAACCGCCAGATCGCGGTGCCCCACTGCGGGTTCAACGTCATCCGCATCGCGTGGTCGACGGGCACGGACGAGGCCAGCTACGTGGTCGAGAGCGAGGACTGCAAGGCAAGCTGCGACCCGGTGCTGCCCTGGTCCAACGGAGAGCTGGTGCGCGCCTTCGCTCTCTGGCAGGACGAGATCAAGTGCAAGATGAACGGGTGCGAGAACCCGGCGGCCACCGGCAATTGGTCGGCGCAGTGCGACACCGGGAGCGTCGCCTGGAACGTGAGCCTCGATGGCCTGCGCGCGGTCAGCACGTTCACCTTCGACGCCTGCGCTCACGCCGTCACCCTCGACGTCGAGGAGGACGGAACGACGGTCGCGCGGACGTTCAACCTCGTGGTCGACGGCCAGCTGCTCCAGGACACCGACTTCAGCGGCAACGGTAACGAGGGCGGGTCCGTCACGGTGTCAGGCGATTTCATCGGCACGGTGACCTCGCGCATCGTGATCAAGAACAAGAAGCGCGGCGGCGGCAGCTTCGAGGCGGCATGCTCGGCAGATCCTCTGGAAGGGATGGAGTGCGCACCGTCGGGCTCGAAGATCGCCTACGACTTCCCGGACTGGAGCTGCCACGGCGGTATCTGCCCAGTCTCCGCCGTGGCCGGCTGCGAGAGGTCCGACGTCGACAGTGACACCATCGTCGATGCTGACGACAACTGCCCCGAGCATCCGAACACCGCTCAGGCCGACGTCGATGGCGACGGCATCGGCGATGCCTGCGACGACGCCCCGGGTTTCGTCGTCATTCGCTTCAAGACGAAGAACCGTTGCCTGCTCGCCGACGACGACAAGGTCCAATCGACGAGCACGTGCGAGCCCGCCGACCCGCTCCAGCAGTGGCAGATGTTCCCCGACGGCGACGACGCCTTCGGGTTCCGCAACCTCGCGAACGGCGAGTGCCTGAGCCAGTCCGGCATCCTCGCCGGCCCCTGGACCGTCGTCACCGACCCGTGCGACGGCAGCGACGAGCAGCGCTGGATGCTCGAGAGGCACGACCAGGGCGGCTTCGACGAGCATTTCCCCATCCGTCTGCACAACGTCGCCAACAACTTCTGCGCGTACACCGATTTCACGGGGAACGTGTTCGGCACGGCCGCCAACTGCGGGCTGTGGGGGACCGAGTCGAACCAGAAGGTCGGGTTGTACTACGGAGGCGCGTTCGACACGCCGCCGTACCAGCCGTGAGCCGGTAGCGTCCGAATCCCACGGGCGGGCGCGGCTTCTATCTCATGCGGCCTGGGAAGGACGTGCCAGGTCCTCCAGGAAACGCACGACGCGGGCGTTGACGTGCTCGGGCTGCTCGCCGGACAACAGGTGGCCGGCATTGGGGACGAGCTCGGCCTGGACGTGGGGGACGAGTTGCCGCGCACGCGCCACCAGGGCCGGGCCGCTGGTGATGACCTCCTTGTCACCCACCAGCAGCAGCGTGGGCGCGAGCAGCCGCCGGAGCTCCTCCTCCGGGAAGGGACCCGGCCGCGCCTGCAACCGCGAACGGAAATGCTTCATACCCGCCGCGAACACGGCCGAGGATTCCCGAGGCGGGGTGTTCCCCGGGGCGCACATCCACCGCTCGGACCAGTCGAAGACGGGGCGGTACGGGAAGAACATGCACGGGATGGCGTGGAGGATGAACTGAAGCCCCACCTCCGCGAAGCAGCCCGCGGGCGCGATCAGCACCAGCGCATTCACGCGCGCGGGCACCTTCAGCGCGAAGTTGAGGCTCAGCCAGCCTCCCAGCGACTGCCCGCCCACCATGGCCGACTCCACCTTCAACCCGTCCATCACCTCCCCGAGCCAGGCGGCGCAATCGTCACGACTCCCCAACGGCCGCTCCACCTCGCTCCAACCGAAGTCCCCCGGCACCTCGGGCATGTAGACCCGATGCGTCCGGGCGAGCGCGGCGATGTTGGGGGCCCACATGGTCGAGGTCCCCGTCATCCCGTGCAGCAGGAAGAAGGGAGGTGCCTCGCGAGGCCCACTCACGAGCACGTGCGTCCGCCCGAAACGCGTGGGCACGAAGAGCCTCTCGACGGGGACGGGCCAGCGCTCCAGGGCCCTCTCGTAGACGGTCGTGAAAGCGCTCTGCCCTTCCGGAGTCTTGAAGGAGGGATTCATCATGGTGGGTGTCTTTGCACACAGATGATGTACGAGCACAAGAGGGCAACCTGGCTCGGCCGGCTCAAGGGGCCCCCTCGCAGGAATGGAGGAGCCGGTGCGCATGTCCTCGACATGGCTCATCGGCGGGTCGGGGGGCGACCCCGGCCTGGCGTCCCGAAATCGGCCGCGCAGGACGCTGACGTCAGCCCCGATGCGGAGGCTGCCCCCTTCCCAACGGGCAGCGTTGTACACGGCCACATCGCTTACCCGATGAAACGTCCGCTGTTGCCTGATTCCTCCGCCACGAGCGGATGATGGCTGAGCCACGCGATTCATGGAGCTTCAGGCGTTCCCTGGAAATGCTTGTTTTTTCATCATCTTCCGTGCGACGACGTCTCATCCACTCGGAGTGCACACGCTGTTCACAGGGAGAAAGGGAGACCCATGCGAATCCATATTCGCAACCTGGCTTTTCATGCTGCTTTCGTATCGATGTTCAGCCTCGCGGGGTGCGGGGGTGAAGCGCAGCAACAACAGCAGCGGCAGCTGCCGACCTGGGAAGAATTCCGCGCGCAAGCCTATCAGGAGCCTGACACGGGAATATTCATCATCAACGGTGACGAGCCCGCCCTGAACGAGGCCCGCCTGCGCGAGTTCTATGACCAGATGATCGGCAACAACACCCGGCAGCCCCTCGCCGCCCTCTACCTCCCCGGGTGGGCCTACAGGTGGAGCATTCCCGCGGCGCTCAACCTCACCTATTGCATCAGCTCGGCCAGTTTCGGCGGTTACTACTCAAGCGTGGTGAGCGCGATGAAAACCGCTGCCGCCGATTGGAAGGCGACCGGCGCGAACATCAAGTTCGTCCACTCCTCGTCGCTGGACTCCAACTGCGACAACACCACCAACGTTGTCTTCAATGTGCGTATGGTGACTGGCCAGACCTACCTGGCCCGCGCTTTCTTTCCGGGCGATCCACGTTACGCCAGCGAGATCCTGATCGACTCCAGTTCCTTTGGAAACATCACCCCCTGGACGCTGACCGGCATCCTGCGGCACGAGCTTGGACACGTGCTCGGCTTCCGCCACGAGCACGTCCGGCCCGAGGCGGGCGGCGCGTGCGCTGAGTCAGACTCCTACTGGCGGGCGCTGACTGCCTATGATTCGGCCTCGGTGATGCACTATCCGCAGTGCAATGGCACGAACCTCAACGGCGATCTCAAGCTGACCCCGACGGATGCCGTCGGCGTCAGGTCGTACTATCCCGTCGCGCTCCTGGCGGGGCAAGGTCTCGCCGCCGGGCAGAGCATCTCGTCGAGCGATGGCCGGTTCTTGCTTGCCATGCAGACCGATGGGAACCTGGTCTATTACTGGAACGGCCACGGCCCCTTGTGGTCGACGGTGACCGGGGGCTCGCAGGGGAAATCGGCCTGGATGCAGGCCGATGGCAACTTCGTTCTCTATACGACGACCTCCCCGGTTCTCGGCAGTGCCCTCTGGTCGAGCAACACCTACGGGAATCAGGGCGCCTATCTGGCCATCCAGAACGATGGCAACCTCGTCGTCTATGCAAAGGACGGCATCACCCCGCTCTGGAACTCGAACACGGGAGGACACTGAAGGAACTGGCGGGCCACCGGAGCCTCCGCACCACGTGCGGGGGCTCAGCAACCCCCTCATGAGCCTCCGGGGGACTACCAGCCAGGACGGCTACCACCATCCTTTGCGCCTGGCCCAAACGAGCAGGGCGGAGGACATCACAAGCATGACCAACAGAGCCAGCAGCAGGAACCCGAAGTGGGTGCTCTCGCTGACGATGACGTTCATCCCGAGGATCGACGACAGGGCCGTGATCGGCAGGGTGACCGCGGCGATGACGGCCAGCCGTTCGGCGGCGATGGTCATCTTGGTGTTGGTGCGTGCCTGGTAGAACTCGATGGTTCCCTGCAGGTAATCCTTCTGCGCGTCGGCCATGGCGCGCAGGCGATCGAACTGATCGACGATGTCCTCGACATACGACTGGCCCGCGGCCTGGAAGACAGCGATGGTAGCCATCTGGCCATACACTCCCGATTCGATGCGCCCCTGTACGGCCCGGACTTCGACCATGGCGGCGTCGGGGCTGACCGCCGGGTTCAGCGGACCGTGGACGGTGACGAGATAGTTGCGGCCGATGAACTGGTCGAGCTCGACGTAGTGCACATGCCCCCTCGCTCCCAACTCTGGAGCATGCAGGATGACGAACACGTGGTCGGCATACACGTGCACCTTGGGAACCGGGTTGCGCTCCCCGCAGTCACGGACGGCCAACGGATGGAGCTTGAACACATCCGACAGGACTCGCTCCGCCTCGGCATCCCAGGCAGGAATGTCCACCCAGACCAACCCGTCCTCGCGCCCAAGCAGAGCGGCAAGCTCGTCGACCGAGTGCGGCTCGATGGCTGTGGGAGACAGAAACCTGATGTCCAATCCGAGCCTCCGCGGGAGTCCGCCACGACACGCCCAGCCGCCCTCACCTCCCCTCGGTGCGCGCGGGTTCCCGCAGGAGCGCGGTCCCCCGCTCGCGCCGGTGCAAGGGCACGAGTGACAGGCCGAGCGCGACGATGCCCGCGAGGACGTCATTGAGAACGGGGGCGAGCTCGTTCCCGTACCCGAGGGCGAAGGGCGCCACGATGAGCCAGAGGGCGAGCACCCCGAGGAAGCGCATCCTGCCAACGGTGACGCCGACAAGGGCGAACGTGGCCAGGAAGAGGCCCACAATGATGTCGTTGGACCGGGCCGCCGGCACGTCATACCCGAGAACGAGGGGAGCGAAGACGAGCCAGATGCCCAGAACGATGATCGACGCGCGAGCCCACATGGTTGCCTCCTTCGACTCCGGGACGACGCCCCTCCTGCGAAGGTGGTGGGGGGTCCGCGGCGCTCGCAAGCCGCGGGGAACGGGCGCGAGGGCATCGCGATGAGCCCTCGGCGGATGAGGGCCCCAGGGACGGCTGGGCTGCCAGGACCCTCCCTCCAAGTGCAGGGCAGTGGACGCTGATCGCCTCCTGCGGTGGTCGAGACGGCGAACTACTGCCTGCGCCACAACGACCCACTCCACCTCTGCTTGTGTGGGAGGGAGCAGGACGAACCCCGCTCGCCCCTCCCCTCCCGGCACCTCACAGATTCCGGTGGAGCCGCTCCTGTGCCTTCACCTACGCCAGCACCCGCCGCCTGCCTCCACACCTGACGCAGGTAAAGCCCGTCCAGCGCGAATGTCCGGTGCAGCAGCCCGGCCCCATCCACTCGCGGCGTCCGCTCCTTCTTCGCTTCCGCATTCGCCGCTGCCTCTGGCGCCAGGCTCGCCTCTTGTGGCTTCGGCCCTGCCCACGCTTGGGGGAGCACCGAAGCTGATCCTCAGTGTTCCGCTCTCCCCGCGAGCCGCTCGCTGAACGGCGGTGATCACGTCCTTGCGTTTCGCCAGAAGCTCCCGGGCGTCCTCCATGAGCCGACTCCCCGCCGAGGTCAGGGCCACGCGCCGGCTGGTCCGGGTGAGCAGCTCAACCCCAAGCTCGGTCTCGAGCCTGCGGCTCTGCTGGCTGGAGGGGGGCTGAGCCATCCCCACCCGAGCGGCGGCCCGGCCGAAGTGCGGCTCTTCCGCCACTGCGACGAAGAGTTGGAGCTGGCGAAACTCCATATCCAGACGATATCCGTCTGGATCGACTTCGAAAGATATATTGGTAACGCATGATCCAGCCTCCTACCCTCGGGTCATGCCACGCTCGCTCTTCCTCCTCGGCATCCTGAGGGTCGGAGCAGATAGAGCGCCTTCTGGTCGCGGCTCAGGAGCACGACCTCCAGCTCGTCCGCGGGCAGGTGGCGGGCGAAGCGCTCCAGCTCCTGGCGTGCCTGGACGCTGCTCTCGGGCGAGCCGACCTGCGCCACCTCCGGCAGCTCCTCCGGGCGCTCCGGGGCCCCCCCCGACTGTCGGCGCCGGAATGTGGCGTCACAATCCTCCCTCCCCGACGTCTTGGGCTTTGGGCGGCCCGGGTGCCGTTCGGGGCCCTCTTCCTGGCCCGGTGACGACAATCCGCGCACCGGATTGGCGGAGGGGGGCGCTCGCCCTGAATTCGAATTCAAGGTTTGTGCAACGGAATTCAAAGCTGTCGATCCTGCGAGGGATCCCACGGAGGAATGAGTGAAGCTCTCTGGCCAGAAGGTCAATCACATCAATGCGCTTACCCATGATGGCAAGGTCGTGTGCTTCGGCACCGACGTCGACGGCGTCCTCTGGTACACCGTCAAGCGCAGCGGCTTCGAGGACACCGCCATCCAGGAGGGCGCGGATCCGTTCGGCTTCGAAGCGTGGAAGAAGGTCCGGCTGGGCGAGTCGTTCGCCGACCTGTCGGTCATCGCCGCGGAGAAAAGCACGCTCGCCGACGCCAGCGGCAAGGTGCTGGTGAAGACCGTCTACGGCGACTCGGCGGAGGCCACGAAGAGCGCCGACGCGCCGGTGCAGCTCGTCTCGGCCATGGATCACCTGTACCTGTTCCGGCAGTCGCCGAGCGGCAAGATCCTCGTGAATCGCTTCGTGCTCGACGGTATGACCAATGAGCTCGTGCCCAAGCTCGAGGTGCGGTTCCGGCGCAGCAGGCAGCGGCTCGAACCGCAGGAGTCCACCACGTCAAAAAACGGCTTCGGCGCTGATAACCTCGACTACCGCGACATCGACGGCAAGAGCTTCTATGAGGGGGCCATCGAGCTCGGCTTCGCAGGCGCCGTGGCGAATGGGTGGTTCTCGCCCATCTTCGTGCCGACGGCCCAAAACGATCGGAACAGGTGGCACCTCTTCGTGGTCGACGCCGCGACGGCCAAGCTGGTGCTCTACACCGTCGGATCCGGCGCGGACGGGCTGTTCGACGTCAAAGATTACCTCTATGGCCAGAGCGATCCGGAGGACCCGGAGCGCACCCTCTACCGCGCGATCCCGGGCATCATCCGCCGCACGATCGACCTCACGGGGCTGACCATCGCGGGCGGCCCGGCGGCGACGACGTACGATCTCCAGAAGGAGCAGATGACCGACGCGGGGCCGCAGCTCATCCGCGACGCCATGCGGGTGATGCTCGCCGTCCCGGTCAAGGCCATCGGCAGCGACGTCGTGAGGACAGCGGCGCTCTCCTTCGCGATCGCCGCCGACGGCACGCTCTCCCAGATCGATCCCACGCCGGACCAGAGCACGGTGCTGCGCAGCGACACTCGCGAGGTCGTCACGCCGCTCACGCTGCTCGATGACATCAAGGAGATCGCGAGCGCGTCGCCGCCACCGGTGGGGACCGTCGTCGCCACCGAGCAGGGCGAGGACGACCAGCTCCAGATCCGGTCCAAGGAGCCGCTGCCGGCGACCCTCGAGGCCGGCGCCAGGGTGAAGCTCCGCGGAACGCAGAGCTACGACGGGTATTACAAGGTGATCAGCGTCGACGGTGCGACCTTCAAGGTCGACGCGAGCTTCACGAACAACGAGGCCGGCTTCTGGGAAGTCGTGCCGGAGAAGCAGACCGGGCTCGTGTTCGACAACATGGTCGTGGGCACCGAGAAGACCGCGGACGGCAAGCTCTTGATCCGTTGCCCGGCGCACGATCTCAAGGCCGGCGACGAGGTGCAGATCTCCGGCACCCGCGAGTACGACGGGATCTTCCCCATCGCCTCGATCGTGGCCGACCAGAACGGCTTCGTGCTCGACGCGCCGTACTTCACGGGCGAGGCGGGGAACCTGGGCAAGGTGGTGCGCAGGGGGCTCCGGATGGACGGCAACGATCGCATCGAGACGCCGGACCTCGAGCTCGCGCCGCCGAGCCCGCAGCGGGAGCTCGGCCGCACGCTCTCGGCTTGGGTGCGGGTGGACGCCGCTGGCAACCTGGAGCAGAGCCTGATCGCGGACAGCGGCGAGCTGATGAAGCTCGGGCTGGGCAGCGACAACAAGGTGAAGCTCGTCGTGCGGATGAGCGACGGCGCGGTGCGGACGGTCACCGATCCCGGCGCGATTGCCGTGAACACATGGGTGCATTACGCGGGGACGGTCGACTACACCACGGCAAAAGGCGGCGCGACGCGGATCGCGCTCTGCCGCGGCGGCGTCGAGGTCGCGCAGCTCGCCGTCGGGCACGCGATGCCCTGCCACCTGGGCGACCAGGTGCTCGCGCTCGACGGCACGGACGATTACGTGGAGGTGCCGGCCTTCGCGAGCCCGACGACGGCCCTCACCGTGTCGACGTGGGCGCGCAGCGAGACCGCCACCTGGAACGCCCACGGCTGCGTCGTATCCAAGCGGGACGCGTTCATCCTGCACCCCATCGCGGGGACCAAGCAGCTCCAGTTCTACATGAATCTGGCCGGCGTCGGCTGGAGAGTGATCGACTGCACGCTGGACGATATCCAGTCCTGGCACCAGTACACGGGCACGTTCGACGGTAAGATGCTCCGGCTCTACGTTGACGGGGTCCTGGCCACGGAGGCTCCGGCCGTCGGCTCGATCCAGGCGGACTCAGGGGTCCTGTATCTCGGTTACGACGACGGCGCGGCGGGCTGCCTGCTCAACGGGCAGATCGCGGCCGTGGAGCTGTGGAGCCGGGCACGCACGGCCGCCGAGATCGCGGAGGGCGTCTCGAAACGGCTCTCCGGGCGCGAGGCGGGGCTCGTGGGGTACTGGCCGCTCGACAATGGCACGACCCAGGACCTCGCACCGGCGAAGCGGCATGGGACGCCCAAGGGGAACCCCGCGTGGAAGAAGGCGGCCTATCTGCATCCGCAGATCGTCCCCCCGGCGTCTCCGGGCGCGAAGCTCGCCAAGGTCATGACGTTCGATGGCGTGGATGATTACATCGACGTGGCCAGCGCCACGCCGCTCTTCACCGGCAGCTTCACCGTGGCCGGGTGGCTCCGGGTGACCGGCGGCAGCGGCACCGACCGCGTGGCCCTCTCGTGCACCGGCCCCGGCGCTCACGGTATCGGGATCGCCGCCACGTCGGCCAACCATTGGTTCTTCGCCGCGGGGCAAGGGAGCTCGTTCGCCATCGTGAACGGGCCGGCCGCGGTGGAAGGGGCCTGGGTGCACATCGCCCTCACAATCGGCGCCGGCGCTCTGAACGTCTATTTCAACGGGGCCCTCCAGGGGACCGCCCCGTGCGCGTACCAACCGCCGAGCTGGCTCATGCGCATCGGCGCGGGCGTGGTCCTGGGGAGGCCGAAAAACCACTGGAACGGCTGCATCGCGGACCTGCAGATCTGGAGCCGCGCGCGCACCCAGGCCGAGATCCAGGAGGACATGAAGCGCAGGCTCAGCGGCCGCGAGATCGGCCTCGTCGGCTACTGGCCGCTCGACGCTGGCGTCGACGATCTCACGCAGGGCAAGCGGCACGGGTCGATGAATGGCAACCCCGCGCTGGTGAGCGTCGGCTCGGCGTACACCATCGGCCAGGGCTTCTCCGGCGAGATCGCGGACGCGCAGATCTGGGATTTCGCGCGGGCCGCGGCGGACATCCAGGACACGATGCACCTCGTGCTCACGGGCAAGGAGCAAGGGCTCGCGGCCTACTATCGAATGGGCGCGATCGTGTACGAGGAGAGCCCGCCGATCGTGCCGGACTTCTCGCACTACGGCCGGAACGGCGTGGTGTTCGGCGACCCCTACGCGGGCGCGCGCCGCCTCACGCGCGCGACCGGGTCGGGCATGAAGGCCGTGAAGTACAGCAGCGAACAGCTCGTGGCGGTCAGCCAGCGCGGCATGTACGAGGAGACCTTCGAGTTCCGCGTCACCTCGCCCGACGCCGCCTTCGATCCGAGCAACGCGGACGGCACGGGGCTCAAGCTCTTCGCCTTCTCGTACTGGGGTAAGTCAAGCCGCGGCAGCGACGAGGTCATCGCCTTCCCTGCCGGGAGCGCCGTGGAGAGCGACTTCCAGAGCCTCGGGGGCGGCTGGTACAAGGCGGCCGCGAGGGTGGTCGTGCCCGACGGCGTGAGCCTCATGCGCGCGTTCGAGATCGCGGACGTGCGCGGCAAGTGGGGCGCCGAGGCCTCGGCGCCCGCGGCCGAGTGGACGGCGATCGACATCCGCAAGCACCGCATCCGCCTCATCTCGGACGTCGTGACGTGCGACAGCTACACGGACGTAACGGCGCTCTCGTCGCTCCCCGCACAGGCGCAGGTGGTGCAGGACAACCTGACGCTGTTCCGCAGGGCGGAGTCCAGGCTGTCCCGCGTCGAGCTGCATATCGCGGACCTCATGGCGCGGATCGACGTGGCGCAGAACAACCAGCGCTACATCGCCGAGAAGAACGCGCTCACGGCCAGCCTGCCCGGCCTCGTGTCGCAGAAGACCGCAGTGCAGAACGAGCGCACCGCGATCCTGAACGACCGCTGGAGCTACTGGGTGAAGCTGCTCGCGAAGCACAGCAGGATGGTTGTCTACGATAACGGATGGTGCCTGGCTCAGGCCTCGTGGACGCGGGCAGCGAGCCAGCAATGGCAGTTCGAGCCGCTGGGGAATGGGACCTACCGGGTCCGCAACAAGGCTCGTGAGATGTCGAAGGTCCTGACCGTCTATAACGGCGAGCACATGGATCTCGACAGTGATGCGGCGGCCAGCAGGGCCCATCTGCAGGAGTGGCAAGTCCTGGACGCGGGCGGCGGCTACAGCTCGCTTCGGGCCGCCTTCAATCACAGGGTCTGGGACGTGACGGGCGGATACACGTCGGAGGACACCCGGGTCGGGCTCTGGGATTCGCTGGGGCTCGATCACCAGCGGTTCCTCATCGAAAAGCTTGACGAGCTGCACCCTTCAGCGAAGAGCGCCATCGATGCCAAGGACGCGAAGATCGCGTCGCTCAGCGCGCAGATCACGGCGGGCCAGCAGCGCCTGGACTGGCTGAACCAGGTGCTCGCCGCCAACGAGAGCCTCGCCTCGCTCCAGAGCCAGCTCACGGCCGCGCAGACCGACCTCGGCAAGGCGCGCCTGGAGATCGCGGCGACGAACACCACCTTCATGAGCCAGCTCACCCAGGTCGGGCCGGCGACCATGCCGCTCGTCGCGACCGACGAGCGGAATCTCGAGACGGCCGGAGCAGTGCTCGATTTTGCCCAGCCTACCGGTGGGGTCCGGCTCTCGGAGAGCTGCGACGGCAACCTGCTGCTCACCTACTTCGACACGCAGGGCCGGATGCGCGCCACCGCCTATGACGCGGCGGCGGACAGCCGCAACGCGGCGTTCGAGCAATGGATCCCCGACGCCGTGCTCGCCACCGTCGACCTCCGCGACAGCGGTGACAAGGTGACGCTGGCTCAGGCCGTGAGCCTGCCCGTGAGCGGGTGGACGTGCGAGGCCTGGGTGCAGTACCCGCTGGCCACGAAGGTCGACGGGGGGATGTACGGCATGAGCGTGGTCGCCGCGGCCGACGGCAAGCCCGACGCGCCCATGGCGGTGCGAAAGGGGAGCCGGCTCGGTCTCCTCGTCGACGGCTGGTTCTTCGACAGTGGCGCCGACCTCGGGCGAACGCTCGCGGCGGGGTGGCACCACCTCGCGGTGGCGACGGCCCGGAGCACGGCCACGTTCTACGCCGACGGCGTGAAGATCGGCAGCCGCAAGACCCTGCAGCCCGCGCTGCGCTTCAGCGGCTCGGCCGATCACATCGTGGTGCCGGCGCACGCGAGCCCCACACCGACCATCACGGTGTCGGTCTGGGCGCGCGCCGCGACCGCGAACTGGAACGGCAAGGGCTTCCTGGTGAGCAAGCGGGACGGCTACGTCATGCACCCCATCACCGGGACCCGGAAGATGGTGTTCAATGTCTGCATCAACCCGGGGGGCTTGCTCACCGGTGCGAGCTGGCAGCCGGTCGAATACACGCCGGCCGACATCCAGGGATGGCACCTGTACACCGGTACGTACGACGGCAGCTACATCCGCCTCTACATCGACGGGGATCTCGTCGCCGAGAAAGCGGTCAAGGGGGCCCTCCAGGTCGCGTCGGGCCCGCTGTACATCGCCTACGACGATTACGAAAACGCCTACCTGCACGGCGACATCGCGGAGGTCTCCATCTGGAGTTCGGCGAGACCCCTGGGCGACGTCCGTGACGACCTCTACCGCTCCTTCAAGGGCGACGAGGCGGGCCTCGTCGGCTACTGGCGCATGGAGAAGGTCGACGACGGCGGTGTGGTCAAGGTCAAGGACCTCACGTCGAACGCGCGCCACGGCCTCGTGAAGGGGGCGCCGGTGGACGCGACCATCACGAGCATGCGCGAGATGTCCGTCAAGGTTCTGGGCAATCTCTCCGTGGGAGGCAGCCCCATCGGGCGGCTCAGCCAGGTGCGGCTGTGGAACCTGGGCATGACGGACGCCGAGGTCGCGGTGCACGCCCGCACGTCGAGCTCGGGGAGCGAGCCGGGTCTCCTCGCATACTGGCCGCTCCAGGAGGGCACCGGCGGGAAGGCGTTCGATCGCTCGGCCGGTGGCCAGGCGCACGGCACGCTGGTCGGGGCGGAGTGGGTGGCCTCCACGGCGAACATCGGCAACCTGGGGGGCCGGGTGCTGGTGCTGCCTGACCGGGGGAACGCTTACGTGCAGTGCCCGCCCGTCGCGCTCGCCGGCAAGAGCTTCACCTTCGAATGCTGGGCGCGGCGCAGCGGCGCGGGCATGGGCGCCGATCACCAGATCATCGCGGCGATGGGTACCGCCAGCAACAACGGCGGGCTCCACGTCGGGTACCGGAGCACCAACATGCTCACGATGGCGTTCTTCGGCAATGATGTGGACACGGCGGGGGTGTACACCGATACGGACTGGCACCACCTCGCCTTCACCTACGATCAACCCACGAAGAAGCAGCGGATCTACGTCGACGGGATATTGGCCGCGGAGAGGACGGCGGCGGCCGACTTCGCCGGGGCCGGCAACCTCGAGATCGGCAGGGGCATTGGCAGCGTCCACTACTTCCCGGGGGAGATCGCCGAAGTCAGGATCTGGGACCGCGCGCGCACGCCAGCCGAGCTCGTGGCGAACATGCGACGCCGCATGACGGGCGCCGAGACGGGCCTGCTCGCGTGTTATCCAATGGACGAGGTGAACGGGGACAACAAGGTCCGCGACCGGAAGTCGGGCTTGTTCCAGGGCCAGCTGCACGGGAGCGCGACGCTGCTCCTGTCCACCTTGCTGCCCATGGCCGGCGCCGACAGCCTGGTCACCGCCGAGTACAGCTCGGTGGAGGTGAGCGGCGAAGGGAAGAAGCAGGCGCTCATGCGGCGGTTCTACGGGCTCGCGGCCGGAAGCAACGTCGAGCTCTTGCCCGAGCAGCGGATCGAGGAGCTGATCTTGCGATGGGTCGGCAACACCCAGATCAACCCGACGCTGCTGGGGTACATCGAGGGCGCGCCGCCGGTCCCGTCGGAGAACCTGACGGGGGCGACCGACGAGTACGAGTACTACGGGGCCACGAGCGTGACGCTCGCGCAGTCCGACGAGACGACCTACGCCTGGCAGCGGAGCGAGACCCAGAGCTCCGCGTTCAGCGTCGAGGGCTTCGTCGGGACGGCGTGGGCCGAGGAGGCGGGCCTGGGCATCGGGTTCATGTCCACGGTCTCAGAGGGCGAGGTGGGCGCGGTCTTCGACTACGCACACGAAAAATCCAGCGGTCAGGACACCTCGGTCAGCGCGACGTCCAACCTCGCGACGAGCGACAGCCTGGCCCTCACGGGGATGTTCGAGGACACGCCCGCCTCCCCCGTGCTCGGCAAGCGCTGGGTCCCCAAGAACGTCGGGTATGCGCTCGTGCTCTCCGGCATGGCTGACGTCTTCGTCACGAAGCTCAAGCGGAGCGGCCGAATGGTGAGCTACGACATCCGGCCGGTCGACGGGGTGCCGCTCGATATCAATACGATCACGTTCCTGGTGAACCCCGCGTACACGATGAACGGGAGCCTGGACGGCCTGGTCGGATCGATGCCCGCCGATCCGACGTTCTACCCGCACGTGCCCGAGATGCGGGCGCAGTACGGCTCGCTGTATCCGGCCAGCTACTTCCGGCTCAAGGAGGCGTACGCGCTCAAGGACGCCATCGAGCGGGCGGACAAGGAGCGCGAGAGCTTCTTCTACAACTTCAATGCGAATCAGCTCGACCAGCTCGACTCATTCGCCGGGCCAGGCGCCCCGAGCATGTCCACGGGGAGCACCCCGGCGGGGTCCAGCCAGGCCGATCTGGACGCGATGAACGAGCAGAACGAGCAGAAGAAGAAGGAGGCGCAGGACGAGGCCGCGAAGCGCCAGGCGGAGATCAACGCAAAGCTCAACAGCCTGGAGGGGCGCGTGCGCGCGGGCGCCGCCTTCGCCGACTGGCAGCTCCGCATGGAGAACATCCAGAGGAAGGCGGGCAAGCGTAACATCGTCAATACGTACGTGTGGGACGGCGACGGAGGGATGCGCACGGAGGAGCAGAGCTTCGCCAGCACGATCGAGCACTCGATCAACACGGAGCTGAGCAATAGCGGCGGGGCCGGCGCCTCCACGGACGTGGCGTTCGCCCGTTTCAAGTTCGCGTTGTCACTCGTGGGCTCGGGCGGCAAGGTCGAGGGGAGCAGCAAGACACTGAGCCTCGGCAAGAGCCTCGAGCTCACCGTGGACCTGGGCGGCGTCGACAAGAGGGGCATCACCGATCTGCGCGACGCCCCGCTCTTCCCGGGCGAGAAGGTGGATCGTTATCGATTCATGAGCTTTTATCTCGAGGGGAGCACGGAGCACTTCAAGGACTTCTTCAGCTACGTGGTCGATCCGGAGTGGCTCATGAGCAATGACGAGGAGGCCCGCGCGCTGCGGCAGGCGCGCTCTGCGAAGCCGAACAAGTGCTGGCGGGTGCTGCACCGGGTGACCTATGTGGAGCGGCCGGCGCTGATGGCTCTGCGGAGGATGTAGTGCGAGCGGGGCGGGCTGGCTGGCCGGTGGTGCGGTGCGTAGGAAAATCAAGCGTCCTCGCCTTCGTAGCGAGCCCACTCGTACCCGCTGCCGCGCGCTCGCAGCGAACCCATGAGCCGAAGGGCCGGATGCGGTAGTCCCGCACGTCCGGATCTGTGGGGGGCCGGGGAGGGTGACCTCCCTGGCCTACCCGACCACTCACCGGTCCGGGCCCTCTTCTGCGAGTTCTTCAGGGGAAGAGCGACGCCGCGAGTTTCGCGGTGCGCGCACGCTGCGGGTGGTCGCCGACGGGGATGCGGGCCACCTCCTGCTCGGTCGCGTAGGAGATGACCGACACGGTGTCATCGCCAGCCACCGAGACATAGCAGTAGTTTCCGTCGGCGCTGCTCGTCGCCCAGTAGGTCCGCGCGCCGAGCGGGTGGATGCGGTAGCGGAGCGTCTCGCGTGAGACGATCGCCGCGTAGTTGGACATCGTTCCCGCCACGCAGAGCTTCGTCCCATCGCCGCTCATCGCGAGTCCGTGGTGGGCGGAGTCGAGGATGTACTGGTCGCGGCGCAGCGCTTGGGCCTCCTCGGAGACCGGCAGGTGGGCAAGCCGCGTCACGCGATCCTCCTCCAGGTCGTACTCCACGAAACCGTGGAAGAACGACACCTGGAAGTAGAGGAACCGCTCGTCGGGGGACAGCGCCATCGGCCGGACTGCCGCGCTCATGGCGTATAGGCAGGATAGTGGCGGTGTTGAGGGGGAGGGCTGGTGCAGAGGGGCCGAGGAGGGCCGCTGACGGGTGCCGGCCGAGCTGTGAGCCGGGCCGGTGGAGAGGCCACGCAGTCACGCTCGAGCAGCTTCATGTCCGGGGCCTCGGCCATGGCCTGGAAGCCTCGGACCGCGCGGGCGGGGTCATTCCGCCCACGCTCGAGGTTGGCATCAAGCCGCAGGACCGCACCGAGCACGCTCGGGTAGCTCATGCAGTAGCCGCCAGCCTGCTGGTCGAGGCGCAGGAGCCACGACGGGGTGTCGTCGAGGTGATACGCGGCGTGGAGCGCACTGCCCTCAAGCTGGGGCAACTGCGCTAATTCGCGCAGGAGACGTCGCCCTGGGGCAGTTGTCCGGTCATGAGGAACGCATTGAACACGCCATCCACGCAGGATGAGCCCTGACCGTAGACATAGTGGCCGCCCGCGTCGAGCTCGACAAACGTCGCGCGCGCTCCGAGGGCCTTTCGCATGCCCAGCCCGGATTCCCAAGGAGTCGCGTTGTCGCGTCGGTTTTGCAGCAGGAGGATGTTGTGCTCTCCCTGGCGGGTCACCTCGACCGGGGCCTCGCGAGGCTGGGTCTTCCAGAAGGCGCACGGCCAGATATTGAATGGCATGCCGGCGGTGAGCGGATGGGCGGCCCGGTCCTCGGCGGTCTTCTTCCTGTAGACCTCGATGTCGGTGGGCCAGCTCGCGTCACCACAGGCGAGCGCCAGGAAGACAGCCGTCTGATTGTCGGCGGGAACGTCCGCCCTGGCCGGTTCCTGGGCGAAGACCTGCTGAAGCAGCGCGGCATCCTCGGCGGTGGGAGCTCCAGCGGTGAGATTGTCGATAGCGCGCCAGAATTGGGCAAGGAGCGGAATCTGCTCATTCCTTTGCAACAGGCTGTAGGTGACGGTTCGGAACAGACCCCCTGTGATCCGCGCGCTCGTTCCGGGGACGAAAGCGGGGTTCGCGTCGAGCCGGCTCGCCAGCTCGAGGTACGCCGCCATCACCTCCTCCACGGTCGTGCCGAAGTGGACGGTGTCGTTGTTCGCCGCGACAAAGCGGGCGGCGTCGGGAAACCGGCTGGCCATGCCCTCGCCCCAGTAGTGGTAGACTCCATACCAGACTCTCGTGGGGTCCACATTTCCCTCGAGCACCATCCGGTCGGTGTTCTCGGCGAACAAGGACGCATACACCGCCCCCAGGTAGGTGCCATAGGACTGACCCCAGTAGGAAATCTCCCTCTCCCCCAGCGCTTGACGGATCTGCTCCATGTCGCGGGCGGTGTTGGCGGTGGTGATGAATGGCAGGACGTCGCCCGAGGTGGATGCGGCACATCGAGCCGCGGTTTCGCGGGCAAGGGCGACGTTCGCGTCGATCGAGCCGTCCGCGGCGGGGTACGGGAAGAGGTCGACGAGACTGACGTCGGTCAGCCCGCAGGTGACAGGAGAGCTGTGACCCACACCGCGAGGGTCGAATCCAATCAGGTCGTAGCGCTCGAGAACCTCGGAAGGCAGCGTGGTGGCGGCCAGGCTCGGAAGATCAAGTCCTTCGAGCCCCGGTCCACCCGGGTTCAACAAGAGAACGCCTCGTCGGGAGTCCGGCCTGGCGGTGGCAATGCGCGAGATGGCGAGCTCGAGGGTGCGCCCATCCGGGTGGTGATAATCCAGCGGGACCTGAAGGGTCGCACATGTTTGGCGAGGGTCTCGGGTGGCTCCTTCCGGAAGCGCCGGGCAATTCCCCCAGAGGAGGGGCCTACCCTCCCCCGGAGCCACGTCGGGAGGGGCCTTGTCCGAGCAACCCGCCACGGCCGTCAGAATCAAGACGGAGAGCAGACCCCACTGCGAACCGCGCGAACGCGGGAGATGAGCAGGGAGGGAGGTTGCCGCCTCCGGCATTGGCTTCGTTCTTCTGTTTCGTGTCCCATTCATTTGCTCCCTGAAACCCCACGGACCCCGCGGAGTGTCACCCACGGCGTCGATTTCCGCCGCCTCCCCGGCATGGGCCTTCTATGCTCGATGTATGCCCACGCGGTGCCGGTCCAGCGGCGCACCAGCACCACATCTTTCTCGTGCCAAGCGAGCGCGGGGTTGCCCCGGCTGTCGACCCCCATGAGAAGAAGCGTCAGGCGCGCCGCGGCTGAGCCAGGTTATGGCGTGTACAGCTCGGCGGAGGACAGGATGGCTCCACTCGAGTCATAGCCGCCCGTGACCAGCACCTGCCCCGTCGGCAGCGCGCTCGCCTCGTGCCAGACTCGCCCGCTGGTCATGGCCGCGGTCGTGGACCAGGTCTTCGTGGAGGGATCGTAGAGAGCGGCGGTGTTGCTGACGGAGGTATTGGCCCTGCCTCCCACGACGAGAACCTTGCCGTTCGCGAGCAGGCTCGCCGTGTGACCCCGGCGCGGTTCGCTCAGGGTGTGCTCGAGACTGGTCGTGGTGCCGTTCCCGGTAGGGTCGTACAACTCCGCGGAAGCCAGGATTTTGAACGACGCATCGTAGCCACCCGCCACGAGCACCTTATTCTCGGTCCATCCACCCGCGTAACCTCCCGCCACCAGTACCTTCCCGTCCGGCAGGAGCGTCGCCGTGTGACGGTAACGCACCGTCTGGAGCGAGCCGGCCGGGGTCCACGCTCCGGTGCTCGGCTCATACAGCTCCGCGCTGGCGAGGAGCGTGCTCCCGCTGAGCCCTCCCACCACGAGCACCTTGCCATTGGGGAGCACCGTCGCCGTGTGATCGTAACGCGCGTGACTCATTGGAGACGCGGTGGGCGCCCAGGCCGCGAGCCTCTGCTGATGCGCGCCCACGGGACGGACCACCTCTTCAGGCCGCTCGCCGCAACCGGACAGCACCACGGGAGCAAGGCACATCAGGGTTCGCCATGTCTTTGGATTCATGTCTTCCTCTGTTTGGGATGTTGGAGTGCGAGTCAGGCGGATTTTTGTCGTGGAGACGCTCGGGCCGCCTTCTGGACGAAAGACCTACCGCGCCGAGAGTGACTGGCAGGTGACTGGCTCCCCGGCTCGGGGGCATGCTGCGCATCCGGAAGGAGTGGTTCGGCGACGCATGGTGGCGCACGGCGTATAGGCAGGATAGAGGCGGTGTTGAGGGGGAGGGCTGGTGCAGAGGGGCCGAGGAGGGCCGCTGACGGGTGCCGGCCGAGCTGTGTGCCGGGCCGGTGGAGAGGCCACGCAGCCTCCTTGGGCATGCCTGCCCAGGCCGCCCTCCCATGAGGGGCGCGGCAGGGGCATCAGGTCTCTTGGCTGTGGCGGCGTAAGCCTCAACACCATGCGCCCTGGGGTGGCGCTCGCGCCGGGGTCAGGCTCTCACCTGCCGTGGGCAGTCCCAGGTGCTCCACAATCGCGCGCACCCCTCTGGCTTGCTTCACGACGACATCAACACACTGCCACGGGTCCTCCACTCTTAATTGAGCGCGTGACCGTCACGCTACCGATCCACCCCCTCAAAGGCATGGAACTGCCGGTCGCTCGGTTCATCCGTAGCCAGGATGGTCGGCGCTACGTAGACGTGGAGCACCCTCCCGGACAGTACATGAGACTGCCGCTCGAGTGGACGGACCGTTCTTCACCCCTCGTTCCTCCGAGCGTCGGTGGCCGAGAGGTCCGACTCTCGGTCCCTGCGCTGCTGAAGCTTGCCCAGGCCGTGCAGGCGGCGCTCGAGCAGAGACGTGGCTCGCCAGCCGTGCCCACTCCAGCGGCCAAGCATACGTTGAGACCCGCACGGAGCCCTTCGCTCAGAAGAAAGCGACGAGCAGAGAAACGATGAACAATGAAGTTCGAGAGAACCCAGCGCTACGAGTCAGGTGACTACGGGCAGGCTCAAATAAGTATGGAGGAAGGTGGGGCATTATGAATAGGCCATCACCTACGCCAGCACCCGCCGCCTGCCTCCACACCTCACGCAGGCGAACACGTCCAAGTCGAACGTCCTCTTCAGCAACTCTGCCTGGTCCAGTCGCGGCGTCCTCTCCTTCAGCGGCTCCTTGCTGATAGAGCCCTGGAAACGACGTCCAAGACTCACCTGGCGACCGTGAGCGCGAAGGGCGCGAAACCACGGCGGCGGATGATGTGCGGCACGAGCAGGATGAGCGCTTCCGTCCCTCGGGCGGTGGAGATGTCCCCCAGATCCTCGATCCAGTCGAGAGGCCACCCGAGGTCGTGAAGCAGCTTGCTGACGGTCGCCTTCGCTCCCTCGTCGTTGCCCGACAGGAACGCGGTCGGGGAAATGGCGAGGCCACGTGGATTGACCATGACGGAGAAGAGCATGGTGTTGAGCGTCTTGACGACACGGGTGCCGGGCAGAGCTCGTTGCAGATGCTCGGCCAGACTGCTGTCGGGATGGCTCAATCCCGCAGGCAGTCCTTCAGCGCCACGCCGGGTCGCATTCGAGACATCCACCAGGATTTTCCCATCCAACGCCTCGCGGAGGGCACCGAGCCGCTCCAGGCTGGTGTCTCCAGGCGTTGCATTGATGATGATGGAGGCCTCGCGCGCGGTCCGGGCGTGATCCGCGAACGTGACCGCCGGTCCGGTCCACTTCGCTGACGCGTCGGCGACATTTCGCGTCCCAATCGTCACGTCGTACCCGGTGGTCGCGAGCCGGGTTGCAAGGACCGTGGCGACACGGCCCGATCCGAGGATGCCAATGCGGTTCAAGGGTGTTCTCCGTTCGGTGATGGGTATGGGCGGGAGGGCACGGGTCAGGCGATCGTGGACAGCACGTCGACCGAGGCGGCATGGAGGTTCGCGGCGGCGGCCAGGAAGTCGCCGCTCGCCAGGCTCCACGGACGGCCATGGGTGTCGGAGATCCTGCCGCCGGCTTCTTGGACCAGGAGGGCGCCCGCCAGCAGACCGGAGCGGACCTGGCTGTACTGCCAGAAGACGTCCATCCTCCCGGCCGCGACCTGGATCAGCTGCAGGGTGGCCGGCACCGACACGCGCAAGACCAGGGCTCCTGCGAGCATCGCGATGACGGACTGGCCGATCCGGCGGTGGGTTTCACGGTCCTCCCCCGGCCTCGCCTGACCGGTCCCGACCAGGGCCGCATCCAACTTCGTCTTGGCCGACGCGTGCAGGCGCACCCCATCGAGATAGGCGCCACCGCCCCGGATCGCGGTATAGGTATCGCCAGTCATCGGCAGGTTCACCACGGTGAGCACCGGCGTGTTGTCTCGCACCAGCGTCGCCGTGACACACCAATCAGCCATCCCGTGGATGTGATTGATGTTTCCCTCCACCGGGTCCGTGACCCACCACTCGCCGGGCGGCAACATGCCCACCTCGAGCTCGTCCTCGACCCACCCCGCGCCCGGACGCGCCTTCTTCAGCCCCTCGCGCAGAAGTCCCGACGATTCCGCATCGTTGGCGTGGATCGCGGCGACGATTTCATCCCCGCTTCCCAGGCGGGAGTCGAAGGAGAAACGACTCTTCAGGTGGCTTCCAGCGGCTTGGGTCACCGCCACGACGGCGGGCAGCAACGCTTCATCATCCGTGATGTTCTTCATGGGTGCCTCTTGAGTGAATGGATTGCGAGGGATAGAATGCGAGCAAACGCTCACGTTCACTACTCGCTTTCACCCATGGCCGCCCGAACCGCTCCCCACACGCTCAACCCGAGGAAGAAGCCCAGCCAGACCCGCTCGGCGGCGACCGTTGCCGCCGTGCTGGAAGCGGCTGCTCGCATTTTGGAGACGGAGGGCTTCGAGGGTTACACGACCAACGCCGTGGCTCGGCGCGCCGGCATCAGCATCGGCTCGCTGTACCAGTACTTCCCCAGCAAGGACGCCATCACCAAGGCGCTGATGCTCCGGGAGACGACCACGCTCCTGGCGGACGTCGCCGCCATCGACGCGGGAGCAAGCGGGCGTGCGGGCCTCCAGCGGCTGATCGAGGTGGCCGTCGCCTATCAATTCCAACGGCCGACCCTCGCGCGGCTCCTGGATGTGGAGGAACGCCGCCTGCCGGTCGGTGAGGAGGTGCAGCGCATCGGTGAGCAGTTGACCCTCACCGTCCAACGGTGCCTCGACGCACCCGATATGGCGGGGACATTTCGAGCCCCGTTCGTCGCCAGCGATCTCCTGGCGATCGTGAAGGGCCTTGTCGACTCCGCGGGAGACCGCGGCGAGCGCGACGACGCGACACTGGTCGCACGCGTCAGCCGGGCCGTCTTCGGCTATCTAGAGCACGTCTCCGCCTGAGCCCCGGATCCTGCTCCGCAAGCGCGGCTCCCTACCGAAGCCGGCCTTCCAGCTCCGCGATGCTCTCACGCATGATTTCATGCAGCCGTCGGCAAACCGGCGCGGGCTCGGCTTCGGCGCGATGAATGGCAAGACCGAGCGCGGGCAGCTTCGGCAGACCGTATTCTTCAGGGCTCAGGACTCGTAAGCCCGGTGTCATGCCAAAACGCGTGCGCACCGTGACACCAAGCCCCGCGGCGACGGCCGCCCAGACGCCGCCGAGGCTGTGACTCGTGAACACGAGCCGCCACGGAATGCCGGCGCGGTCCAGCGCTTCGGTCGCCATGCTGCGCATCAGGCACGGCGCTTCGAAGGCGACCAGGGGCACCGGCCCGCCGCGTTCGCGCCAGGGTCCAAGCGGCCGGTCGGCAGGTCCGATCCACTGCAGCGGATACGTGCCAACCGACTCCGTATGCGGGGTATCGTTTCCCGCCTGCCACGCAAGCACCAGGTCCAGCTTCGCCGTCCGCACCTGCGTCATCAGCTCCCCGTTGCGCGCGATCTTCGCTTCGATACGCACTCCCGGATGGCTGCGAGCGAAGCGCCCCAGCACGTCGGACAACAGGTGTTCGCCGAAGTCCTCCTGCATGCCGAGCCGCACCCATCCCTCCAGCTCCAGGCCGCCCAGCGCCATCCACGCCTCGTCATTCAGCTCCAGGATGCGGCGCGCATAACCGAGCAGCACCTCGCCGGCGTCCGTCAGACCCAGGCCCCGCCCTTCCTTGCGCAAGATCGGCGTGCCCGCCTGCTCCTCCAGCTTCTTCAGCTGCGCGCTGATGGCGGAGGTCGAGCGGCCCAGCTTGTCGGCGGCCTTGGCGAAACTGCCGAGCTCCATGCCGGCGCTGAAGCTGCGCAACGCATCCAGATCGAAATTCACCTTGCGCATGCAACCATCCCGCTTTTTCGAATCATCGATTCGAAAGTTCCCGATTTTCTTGATCAACATGGCGCACTAGCTTGTCGCCGTCAATCCACTCGAAAGCCGTTGACGGCACGAACCCGGAGTTGCATGCCATGCCCTTGGCCCGTATTTCGCTGCTCAGAGGACGATCGCCGGCGTTCTTGAAGGCGCTGTCCGACAACGTGCACCGCGCGCTCGTCGAGGCGTTCGAGGTGCCACCGGACGATCGTTTTCAAATCATTCATCAGCATGAACCGGAAGAACTGATGTTCGACCGGCACTACCTGTGCGGCCCGCGTTCCGACAACTACGTCCTGGTCTGCATTACGGCAGGCAGACACCGTACGAGCGGCGTCAAGCAGGCTTTCTATCAGCGGCTGGCGGAACTGCTGGCCGATGCACCCGGCATCCGGCCGGAGGACATCATGGTGGTCGTCAACACCACCGAGGCCGAGGACTGGTCGTTCGGCCGCGGAATCGCGGCGGTGCCCAATTCCACCACTCAAGAGGATTCACAATGATTGCCATGCAATACAGCTTCGTTCTGCCCGCCGACTACGACATGTCGATTGTCGACCGCCGCATTGCCGAAAAGGGCCGCCTCATGGATGGTTTCCCAGAGCTGGTGTTCAAGGCCTATCTCAGCGCTCGAAAGAAGGCGCAGCAACCGTCGGACTCCGAGAACCTGTATGCACCGTTCTACCTTTGGAAGTCACCCGCGGGGATGAACGAGTTCCTGAGCGGACCGGGCTTCGTCGGCCTGACGCAATCGTTCGGCTGGCCGTCCGTGAAGACCTGGTCCGTATGGCATGCGGAAGTGTCGCCGCGGATCGCGGAGGCGCGCTTCGCCTCACGCGAAACGGTTCCCATCCCGCCCTATGCCGCGCTCGATGCCCTGCGCGCATCCGAAACCGGGCGCGCGAAGGACCGCGTGCACGATGACGGGGCGCTGGCGTCACTCGTCGGATTCGAGCCGACCACCTGGACCCTGGTGCGCTTTCAGCTTTGGGCCGAGCTTCCCTCCAACGACCAGCTCGAGGACCGCCATATCTACTCAGTCGGTCACGTGTCCCTGGCGTAGGGTGAGCCCGGCGAACAGTCCCCGCGGGGCAGAGTCCTTCGCGCGCTGTCGGACATTCATCTTGTGTGTTCAAGGTCTCGGGCAAGGTCATCAGCCGGCGCGCGCTCTTCCGCCCCGGCATGCTGTGACCTCGAGGAGGTCCCTTACCGGGCGACGGGTGATTCGACCGGATGGAGAGGCACGCGGCCCGCCGCCCGGCCCAGGCGCTCGGACAGGCGCCGCAGGTGGTCGATGAGTTCCGGCGGTTCATGAACCTCGAAGTCGAAGCCCATGGAGCCGAGCAGCCAGGCGACGGCCTCCAGGTTGTCCGCTCCCGTGTGCACGATGCATTGTCCGGAATCCCGTTCCTCGACGCGAAAGGCAATGCCGGACAGCTTCGCGGAGACCTCTTGCGCCGGAGCGTGCACCGTTGCCCGCTCGCGGAAGCGATGGGCGTCCGTCGAGACGCGCTGCGAGACATAGGCCGCCACGTCCTCGGCGGGCAGGGGGCGGGGCCTGAAGGCGCGTCCTGGCCTCGGATTTGGGCCGATGCGGTCGACGCGGAAGGTGCGCCAGTCCTCCTTCCCCAGGTCATACGCCAGCAGGTACCAGCGGAAGCGGGTGTGCACGAGCCGGTAGGGCTCCACGTGGCGCTCACTCGCCTCGCCCTCCCGGTTGCCATAGTCGAAGCGCAGCTGGAGTTCGTCGCGACAGGCGTTCGCGAGCACCGCCAGCGCCTCGGCGTCCACCGTGGGCCCCGCCGCGTCTCCGAGCCGCACGCTTACCGCCTGTAGCGCGTTCACCCGGCGGCGCAGGCGCTTGGGCAGCACCTGCTCAAGTTTTCCCAGGGCCCGCACCGCCGCCTCCTCCAAGCCCGTGATGGGACCCACCGCCGCGGCGCGCAGGCCCACCGCGACCGCCACGGCCTCATCGTCCTCCAGGGGAAGTGGGGGCAGTTCCTTCCCCGCGCCGAGCTGGTAGCCGCCGCCCACTCCGGCCGTCGCATGCACCGGGTAGCCCAGCGTCCTCAGCCGGTCCACGTCCCGGCGGACACTGCGCTCGGTGACCCCGAGCTGGCTCGCCAGGTCCCCGCCCGCCCAGAAGCGCTGGGACTGCAACAGGGACAGCACCTTGAGCAGCCGGGCGGAGGTCTGGATCATGGGGGCTCCTCGAATCGCGGACCGAATCTGTCCGCGACCCTTCCTACCTTCTTTTCGTCACCGGGGCGAGCCCACCAGGGCCGTTCCCCCTCCTTGGAGTTCCATCATGACGACCTCTTCCTCCTCCCACTCCTCGGGCCTCCAGACGTACAAGGTCGCCAGCCTCATCCTCGTGAAAATGCCCTAGTGGGGTCACCCCCTCCCGGTTGCACCTCCGAGGGGATGTGGGGGCCCGGTGGGCAAGTTCCCCTAATCGGGAACGTGAGCGTATAGGCGGGATGGGGGCCCTGTTGAGGGAGAGGGCTGGAGCCGAGGGGTCGAGGAGGGCTGCTGAGGGGTGCCACGCGGGCTGTGCGCTGGGCCGGTGGAGAGGCGGTGCAGCCCCTTTGGGCACACGCCGGCCCAGGTGGCCTCTGCGCCGGGGCCCGCTTCGCAGGCCGCGTGGGTCGTTCCAAGTGCTCCCATCTACCTCGAGGCGCTGGGGCCGGCGTGCTGATGTGCGGCGACGTGTCGGTGGGCCTCACCATGGTGTTGCGCGAGGACCCCAACTTCGCCACCGCCCATCTGGACAACGCCGAGCCCCTGGTGCAGGCCCTGCGCGAGCGCGCCGATCTGCAGCGGATCCTCACCTACGTCCGGTCCGACGACTTCCTGCGGCTGCGCCAGCGCGTGGGACTCGCGCTGCCTTGAGCTGAGCCAGGGTGAGGGATCCCTCCGGCCCCTCACCTCCTCGAGTTCACCCGGAGAGGTGCGGCAATGTCTGGCCGTTCCGCCAAACAACCCCTTGGGGGCACATCGCGGCCCTTGCGCGTGGGTGCGCTGGCCCTGGCGGCGTGCCAGGATTCCGATGGAGAGCTGGCGCGGTCCTATGGGCGGTATTGCGAGCGGCTCGCTCCTCCGGGGGGATTGCCTGTCGTTGTTCGAGGACGGGCCCCTCCTCCAATCCGACGACAAGCGCCGCCTCGCGCTTGCCCTGTGCTTGCATCTCCCCGAACCCCGCCGGCTCCCCTCGTCTGCCGGCACCGGGACGTCAGGCCGGCTTGACGGCCGCGAGCAGCATGTAACCCAGCTTTTCCGTGTAGATGGCCGCTACCTTCGGCCAGAGATCGAGCGTCGTCGCGTGGAAATCCTTTCCGTACGCCGCGCTGAGCCGCTCCTGCTCCTTGGAGATGAGCTTGTCGGTTCCAATCATCGACTTGCGGGTATTGGAGGTGAGGTCGAGGGCCTCTTCGACCGAGAACCCCGTGGCCTCGACCAGCGGGGGGTACTCCTGGAATCGCAACAGCGAGGTGATCATGAGCCCGCTGTACACCAGCATCCGCTCTTCATCGGTTATCGGGTGCTGCTCGGTCACATCTGTCAACACCAGCATGCCACCGGGGCGAAGCACACGAAACGCGTTGCGGAGGACCTGCGCCCGGTCGGGCATGTGAAGCAGCGACTCGAAAGCCCACACGGCGTCGAAGGAGGCATCCTGGAACGGTAGCTCCATGGCGTCGGCCACCTGGAAGCGCACCTGGTCGGAGAGCCCTTCTTTCCGCGCCCGCGCGTTCGCCTGCTCGACCTGCATGGCGCTGACGCTGATCCCCGTTACCGAGCACCCCGTTGCTTGCGCCAGCCGGACCGCGGGCCGGCCCGTGCCGCACCCGATGTCGAGCAGCCGTTGACCAGCGCCGAGCCGGGCTCTTTGGATCATCATATCGGTGAGCCGCTCCTGCGCCTCGGTGCCAGAGCTCTCGTCTTCCGGGCCGGACCAGTATCCTACGTGGATGTTGTCACCGAGCAGCGTTTCGAGGAATGGCCCCATCTGGTCGTAGAAGCGGCCGATGTCGGCGGGGGTCGGTTGGGGCTTTTGGGTGGTCATGGCGGCTCCTGGGCGGGTGCATCCGCAGACTACACCGCAAATGGTCCGCTTCGGGTGCAACATCTACCGGGCCTTTGGCGGTTGCTCGCGGCGCTTCCACTTCTCCGGGTCGATGATTCCCATCTGCTCACGCCCATTAGAGTTTGTTTCTAGAGCCTGTTCCGGTAGGAGGGAATGAGGCCTGCTGAAACTGGGGCTTGGGGCCAGTTCGTCCGAGGAGAAAGGCCTCTCAAACCTGACGGCTGTCAGGGGCTTGAGTTCGAGAACCTCAGCACGTCCCTTCTTGACCATGGTTTGGGTGCATGCTCCGATTGAAGGCACTCACACGGTTTCCAGGAATTCATATGATTAAAGATAAGGCTCCTGCCCCCACGTCTCCGCTACCCGCGCGCACGCCACGGGGCCCTCGGGGAAGCCTCCTGCTGGGCGTAATGCCCGAGGTCAGGAGGGACGTGCTCAACTTCCTCCTTCGGGTGCGCAGTGAGTACGGCGACGTCGCTCGCTACCGGCTCGGCACCCTCAACGCCTACCTGATCAGCCACCCGGACGGCGTCCGGCGCGTGCTACAGGAGAATGTGAAGAATTACACCAAGGATCACTTCAGCTACAGGATGGTGAGCTGGGTGATGGGAAACGGCCTGATCTCCAGCCAGGGCTCCTTCTGGCTGCGCCAGCGCCGTCTGGCCCAGCCGGCCTTCCACAAGAACCGCATCGCCGCCATGGGCCGGTTGATGACCGAGGCCACACGCGAGATGATGCAGCAGTGGGAGTCCCACGCCGCGAGCGGCGAGCCGCTCAGCATCGTCCGGGAGATGATGCAGCTGACCCTGCGCGTGCTCGGGGATACCCTCTTCGGATTGAGCGTGACGCCGCACGCCGAGACGGTGGCCCGCTCCTTCGAGGTGATGAACGAGCAGATCATCACCCGCGGCCGAAACCTCCAGCTGCTGCCGCCGGTGCTGCCCACCCGCTATGACCGAGAGCTCCGTGCGGCCATCCGCGCCCTGGACACGGTTGTCTACAACATCATCGCCGAGCGGCGCCGCAGCAACGAGGACTCCGGGGATCTGCTCTCCATGTTCATCCTGGCGCGTGATGATGAGACCGGTGAGAAGATGGATGACAAGCAACTCCGGGATGAGGTGCTCACCATGCTCTTCGCCGGCCACGAGACGACGGCGACGACACTGAGCTGGGCATGGGCGCTGCTCGATCAGCACCCCGCGGAGGAGGCGCGGCTGCACGCCGAGTTGGATGAGGTGCTCGGCGGCCGGCTGCCCACCGTGGAGGATCTGCCCCGCTTGCCCTACACGCGGATGGTGATGGAGGAGACCCTGCGGCTCTACCCGCCCGCCTACGTCTACAGCCGCAAGGTGCAGCAAGACGACGTCATCGGCGGCTACCAGATCCCCGCCGGCTCCCTGGTGGACATCAGCCCCTGGGTGACGCACCGCCACCCGGATTTCTGGGAGGCGCCGGACACGTTCCGTCCGGAGCGCTTCTCCGCGGAGCAGGTAGCCCAGCGCTCGCGCTCCGCCTACTTCCCCTTCAGCTACGGGCCGCACCAGTGCATCGGCAACAACTTCGCGATGATGGAGGCACAGCTCATCCTCGCTAGCGTGGCGCAACACTACCGGCTGCGCTGTGTCCCCGGATACCAGCCCACCCCCGAGCCGCTGATCACCCTGCGTCCCAAGGGAGGCCTGCCCATGCTGCTCCAGCGGCGCTCCTCCAAGGCTGTTACCGCGCACGCCTGGCAGCGGTAGCGCCGCACCTGCACCTGCGTGGGCGTACCTCCCGGCTCCTCGGGCCCCAGCACCTGCCGGCTTCTCTTGCCGTGCCCGTGCAGCACCACCCGGCCTCCCACTGGCCGGCTCGCCACGCCGCCCCCCGGGCACCTCCCCGGCCTCACCGCCTCCACGTCCGGCGGCCCCTGCTTCCACTCCTTGACTGTCTTCGCCACTCGGATGAGCTCTCGGCTGCTCCGCTTCTCTTTCTCCCCTGTATGCGCGGAGCCCTGGCCCGTGCCGTGCTGCCTACACGTCACGGGCCTCCTTTTTCTCCGTGCCCCAGCCGGGCCCTCGGAGCGGCACTCCCCGCCGCGCGGGCCCGCCCTCCTGGGAATCGCGCACTACCTCACCCGTCATGGCTTGACCCGAACCTCCTGGGTGATGGGCCGCCCCACTCCCCCACGGCTCCTCCCATCATCCAGTCGGTCCGATTCCAGGCCGATCTCCCCCATCCAAGCTGCGCGGTAACACGGAGGAGGAGAACGCGGGGAGTGAGCAGCGGCCAGGAAGGAGAGGACGACGCGAGTGGACCAGGCAGAGTTGCTGAAGAGGACGTTCGACTTGGACGTGTTGGCCTGCGTGAGGTGTGGAGGCAGGCGGCGGGTGTTGGCGTACGTGAAGAAAGTGGGAGGGGGGCGGGCGAGTCTGGAGCACCTGGGCTTGCCCCCGCGCCACCCGCCGCCTTCGTGGACTGCTGGCGCTCGGCCTACGAGGCCCTCTGAGGCATTGGCTCAGTACCTGAAGCCGAGCCGGCCGCCGCAGCTTCCAGCGTCGTAGCAGCCGGCTTGGAGCACGTAGGTTCCGCTCCCGCAGGACGGCACCCGGTAGCGGATGCGCGAGCCCGAGCCCTTGCAGTCATCGTCGTTTTCCCGAGCCAGATACCCTTCCCCGCGGGCTGCTGAGGCAGGAGCCAGTCGGCCTCCGCGGCGGTCTCGATGGTCACCAGCTTCTTGCCCATGTTGACGCAGGCCTGCTCCGCATCAGCCCACGTCTTGGGGTTGAGCACGAAGACGTACTCGTGGCCGCCGTACTCCAGGCGCTGGGTGCTCGTGGTCAGCGAGGGCTCGCCGCTGCCGACCGCGCCCATGCCGTTCCAAGGCTCCGTGCCACAGCCCAGGACCAGGGTCGCTCCCAAGGCCCAGCCGAGGCCCATCTTCTTCCAGGCCGTGCTCACCGCTGTCATTCGCTGCTGGCTCATCGTCGTGCTCTCCGGGGGATAGGGGCACGCCTTCCCGGCGTGTCTGGCACTCGGACCGGGGTTGGCCCGAGTGAAGACCCCTCATTGCGAGCGCGGTGCCACGGTGCGGAGAACGGCAGAAGCTCAGGAGCTCCAGCCTGTTACGCGGCAGGAGGGCGTCCCGGCCCCCGGGACTCGGGGAGGAACGTGCCAGAACAGGCACGCGCGCGGGTTCTCCCTGCGGACGCGGATGTCCTGGCCCTTCGAGTCGCAGCCGAGGGGCTCAGGGCGTGAAGACGAGCCCGTCGAGGACACCGTAGGTATAGAGGGCCGCGAAGGCATGGGCCGACATGAGGTAGGACGTGTTGAGCCTGCGGGCCGTCCGCGCATCCTCGGAGTTGTACAGCCCGTCCCGGCCTCGCAGCGACAGCGCCGTGCTCAGCGAGGCCGCGGAGACGGCCGCAAGAAGGCTCGCCGCTGGGTAGTGGAACGCACCCACTCCTGGATTCAGCCGGTTCCGTCGTCCGCTGGTGCGCTGGGAGAAGCGTGAGCCCCCTGTGTCAGGGTAGTTGATGCCTGGAGCGAATCTGGATGGCGCCCGGGAGCTCCTCGTTCCCTCGAGCGGGGGCGGAGCCGAGGCTGGAGGAGGAGAGCCCGGCCCTGGCTGCGACGGTGGAGTCGACGACGGAGCGCATGCCGCGATTGGCTTGGGCGGGGCTTCTGCGCCGTACTTTCGCGCTGGATGTCTTCGCCTGCTCTGGGTGTGGCGGCCGCGGGAGGGTGCTGGCATACCTGACGGCACCCACCGGGGGGCGCGCCATTCCGCAGGCACTGCCTCTTCTCCGGCCCGGCGCACAGCCCGCGCTTCACCCTCCAGCGGCCTTTCTCCACCCCTTTGCTCCTGCCCGCCCCCTCTATCAGGGCCCCCTTTCCCCCTATAGTCAGCTGCCGGAGGCGAAGACTCGGGAGGCCATGCGCGAGCACTGGTCGAAGGTCCTCGCGAGAATCGCGAAGGGACAGCCCGTAGGAATGAGAGGACTGCCAGTTCGGTAGCACTTTTCCTACCGCCGCCAGGTCGCCATGTTCAGCTTGGACATGTTCAGCGGCTCGGTCCTTCTCGCTCAGGGGCGGCGGACTACCTTCCTCCGCCGGAGCAGGAAACACGCAGTGTCTCGCCAGGTCCATGGCGTCAAGGACTGCGGAGCCCCTCCAGGAGGATGAGAACGTGAAGAACGAGCGACGTCTCCGGCTCCCCCTCCAGGGAGCCCTGGCCCTGACCTGCCTCGCATTGCTGGGGGCATGCGGACACTCGCCCCGGAGGGACAGTCAGCCCCCGGAGAGCTGCCGGCCCTGGCACAGCGTGCGCGCCAACGGCATCGACATCGAATACGAGACCTTCGGTGAGGAGGGGAATCCTCCTCTGCTGCTCATCATGGGCTTGAGCGCGCAGATGGTGTACTGGGACGAGGGCTTCATCGACCAACTGGTCCGGCGCGGCTTCCGGGTCATCCGCTTCGATAACCGGGATGTGGGCCGGTCAACGCACTTTCACGCGGCGGGTGTGCCCTCGCAGGCGTCAGCCTCCCAGGGGCCTACTTCCAGTAGCCCGCCAGAAGCGCGGTACCTGCTGTCGGATATGGCAGCGGATGCAGTGGGCCTGCTCGATGCACTGGGGATCAAGGCGGCCCACGTGGTGGGCTTGTCAATGGGAGGCATGATCGCGCAAGAGTTCGCCATCCGTCACCCCGAGCGTGTGCTCTCCCTGACCTCGCTGATGTCGAGTACGGGCGACCCAAGCCTCCCGGGTCCCAAGCCCGAGCTGATGCCCCTGTTCGAACTCCTTCTGAGCCCGACGCGCGATCGGGAGCAGGCCATCGAGCACGGGATGAGGCTTTTCCGGGCCATCGCCAGCCCGGGCTTCCCGCTTGACGAGGCGGCGCTCCGCAAGAAGGTAGCCCTCAGTTATGACCGTTGCTACGACCCGGCGGGGGTTGTCCGGCAACAGGCCGCCATCACGGCTTCGGGGAGCCGCAAGCAGGCGCTCGCCTCCGTCAGGGCACCCACCCTGGTCATTCACGGCAAGGAGGATCCTGTGATACCGGTGGAGGCGGCGATCGACACGGCGCGCTCCATTCCAGGAGCTGAGCTCCTCGTGGTGGAAGGAATGGGGCATGACCTTCCACGGGAGGTGTGGCCACGGATCGCTGAGGCCATCGCCGCAAACGCGGCCCGCGCTCCCGGAGAGAGAAGGAGCGGGAGAGAGGCGCCCTGATGGTTCGCGCTGGATGTGTTCGCCTGCCGCCGGACTCCATCACATCCGGCGAATCTCCCAGGCTGCGCGAACGAGCCGCTGCCCATTGACGGGGGGTCAGCGCACCGGCGCGTCCCGGCCCGCCCAGGCCCGGCGGCGCTCGCCCTGCGGATCGCTCACGACCTGATCGCTCAGGTTGAAGAGCAGGGTCTGGCGCTTCTCCAGATCGTAGGCGGGCCACCCGTCGCCCGGACGGCCCTCGCGCACGAAGTGGAGCCAGTGCCGCTGGAAGCGCTGCTGGAGCGCCGTCAACTCCGGCGTGGCCCTGCCCAGCAGCAGCCGGCTGACCAGGGAGGGAAAGGGGAAGAGCAGGAACAGGTCGAGCGCGTGCATCGCCCCCAGCTTGAAGAGCGGCGAGGGGTAGTCCAGCCGGTAGCGCCAGACCGGGGCGTGCCGGACGTGGCGCTCCGAGAAGTGGATGCTAGGCATGGTGAAGGACAGATCACTTCCCAGGTCCGTGAGCCCCCGGGCGTCATCCGGATAGAGCCGGAGGAGCTCGTCCGCCGGCTGGGCTCCTAGCCGGATCATCAGCGTGTTGGCGAGGCGCGCACGGGTCAGCGGCAGGACGGGCACACGCAGGACAGTGAAGTAGCGGTGCTCGTCCAGGTTGCTGCCAATCAACAGCGGGACGTCCGGGGTGGGCCGCGCATAGGCCTCCTCGAGGGAGGCGGGCAATACCTGGCCATCGAAATAAGGCCGGGTCATGAACCCCTCCGGCCGTGTCTTCTTGGTGGCGTGCATCGCCCGGAGCAGATGGCTGGCGGGCAACTGCCACAGCCGCTCGCGGGTGTCCCGGCCCACGCCCAGCTGGCCGGCGAACTCCTGGGCGATTCGCAGGCTGTCCTCCCAATCCGTGGTCAGCGTCAACCCGGCGCTCTGGGCGATCGCGCCATGGAAAAGGCCCCGCGCGGCCTCCATCACCATCAGTGACACCACGGAGCCCGAGCCCGCGGACTCCCCGGCGATCGTGACGCGCTCCGGGTCTCCTCCGAAGGCCGCGATGTTCTCCTTCACCCACCGCAACGCCGCGACCTGATCGAGCAGCCCGACATTGGCGTCGAAGCGCTCATCGTCGAACAGCCCTCGCAGGTTCAGGAAGGCCAGGGCACCGAGGCGGTAGTTGATGCTGACGAAGACGATGTCACCCTGCTCGGCCAGGAGGTGGCCCCGGTACCCGTCGCCGCTGCCCGTCTCGTAGGAGCCTCCGTGGATCCACACCACCACCGGACGCTTGCGCCCGTCCGCCGCGTGAGACCAGACATTGAGGAAGAGGCAATCCTCGCTCCGCTGGTTGAACAGCCCATCCAGCGGCGCGGGGAACGTGCCCGGCTGGATGGCGGTGGCCGCGGCCCGGCTCGCCTCCCGCACGCCTGTCCACGGCCTGGGCGGCTGGGGGGCCCGGAAGCGCAGCGGCCCGACCGGCGGCGCCGCGAAGGGAATGCCCATCCAGGACCAGACCGCTCCCGTCTTCTGGCCTCGGACGCGACCCTGCGCGGTCTCGACGACGCCCTCTCGTGTCTCCGTCATCCGCCCTCCTCATCACGAAAATACAAACCAGGGGGTCCATGTAGCTGTTTCATGCGGCGCTGCGAGCGCCGGTGGTGATGCTCGGCGACGACTCAGGCCGATGCGAGGATGACGTCGGCGGCCTTCTCGCTCGCCATGTAGATCGCGGTCACGATGAAGAGGCCGGGGATCTTCGGAAAAATCGATGCATCCACGACCCGGAGGCCCTGCGTGCCGCGCACCCGGAACTTGCTGTCGAGGACAAAGCGCTTCGCGTCGACTCCCGTCGGATCGCTCGGACCCATCGGACAGGTGCACGAGGCGTGGTGGCCCCACGCGTTGTCCCGCACGTAGTCCCGCACTGCCTCGCGCGTCTTGGGAACGTCGCGCATCATTCCGGCGGGGGTCATCCCTGCGCTCTCGAGAATGTCGCGCGCGAGCTCCGCGCCTTCGGCCACGGCGTCCAGATCCGGCAGCGCGGCGTCCGGGGTGCCTTCCTCGAAGTAGCGGAAGTTCACCGCCGGAATGTCGAACGGGTGGTCGGAGCGAAGACGCACGGTGCCCGCTGTGTTGGAGGTGTGGGCCTTGAGAACAGTCCAAGTGAAGCGCGCCTTCGAGACGTTGTTTGGCGGCGGCGGCGGCGCGCCACCGGGCGGAGGCAGGCCCGTCGAGTAGCCCGGGTAGTAGCCGAGGAAGCCCGACTGCAGTCCGAAGATCACCAGGTCCGATGGGATCCCCGCCGTGCGCGCCGACTCCGATCGCAGGACGATACCACCCACGCACTTGTTGTTGGCGTAGGGCCCGCTTTTGTTGGCGGCCCATTGCGCGAAGCAAGGATCCTCCGCCGTGTTGCCGGTGGTGGTGAACGTGCAGTCGGCGAGGAGCTCGAGCGGCTTTCCTTCCGGTTGATCGCCGAGCACGGTGACCTCGTAACGATCCTGGAGGTTTCCGCCGACGCCCGGAAGATCGACGATGGAGAGCGTCTTGCCCGAGACGGTCCTCGGGCCGTCGATGCCCATTTCTTCGAGGTGGTCCTTCGGGCCGATCCCCGACAGCATCAGGAGCTGCGGCGTGTTGAAGGCACCGGCCGAGAGGATGACCTCTTTGCGTGCATAGAGCTTGATGGTCGTGCCCTCCGTGCTTCCGTCGGCGAGCGGCGACGCCCGATAGACCTGCTTGCCGTCGGGATACGTCGTGGCCTCGATTCCCTTCGCCACCAGCTTGCCGTCGACCAGCTCCTCTCCGAACAGAATGCGGGTAACGAACGTGTTCAGCTTGATGGTGAGGCGATTGCTGCGCTGACGAGCGTCTAGGAGGAGCTCACGCGTACCATTGCGGAGGCCGCCCCGAATCGCCATCGGGATCGCATAGAGCCCCTCGAGGGTGTCGCGATCGGCGATGTCGCCATTGAAATCGCGCTGCAACAACGCCTTGAGAGCCGACGCGGGATTTTCCGACTCGGAGAGCTCTTGCGTGGCGATCGCCGCCTGATAGAGCAGGTTGCCGATCGTCTGCTGACCGAGGGTGGAGTCGTCGAATGTATCGAGGACCAGGCTCGCGGAGTTTCCCAGGCTCGTCCCAAGCCACCCCTCGGTGCCATGCACGCGATCGGCGCCGGCGTAGTCGCAGCGCTCCAGGCGGGCGAAGTAAGGCTGCATCTGGTCCGCCGCCCACGAGTCGTCACCGGTGATCCGTGCGATGTCGTCCCAGTCGGCGTCTTGCGGACGAATGGTGATCATCGCGTTGTGGGCGGTGCACCCTCCGAGGGTACCGGCGCGCGGGTAGAAGATGCCCTTCCGATGCTCGACGCCGTTCGGGTCCGTGTAGTGCTTGGGATCGCGCCTGGCCTGCTCGGGATCCGAGTAGTGATCGACGAAGTAGTCCCACTGCATCGAGGGCACCTCGGTCGACCGCGCGTGGAAGGACGGAACCTGGTAGTTCAAGTTGTCGCCGCGATCGCCACCGGCTTCGATCACGCAAACCTGGAAGCCTGCTTCGGCGAGCCGCGCGGCGACCGGACCGCCGCCCGCGCCCGAGCCGATGACGATGTAGTCGAAGGTCGAAGCCGTCGCGTCGCCCTCGGGCGCGTCGTCGTTCTTGCAACCAAGCGATCCTGCTGTCGAGCCGAGGCCGGAGAGTGCGATGAGCTTCAGGATCGATCGACGGGAAATCATGGGCGTACCTCGCGGTTCACGACTGGTGTCTGGCTGCACGGTGATGCAGCCGGTTGAGCAGCATTGAGTGACGACTCTCGAGCCCCTCCTGAACGATCCCCGATTGCGGCGGAGGCTCACTCCGGAGTTTCCCGCATCACCGTCAGCAATATCGATGCCACCGGACCCGCTCGGCGAGGTGAGATCCCCCCGAGCAGACCGGCCTGGTCGGGGGTCCGATGCAGCGGTTCTTGACGCGTCAGCCGTGTCGTTCGACACGTCAGCCGTGTCGTTCGACGTGTCAAAAGCTCGAGCTCACGGCTGTTCAACCGCGGCGAGTCGCGGACCGTCTGGCCCATCCAGCTCTTGCGCGTGCGCCGAGCCTCGGGCGTATCGGCTGATTCACAAGGTGCTCGCGGTCAACCGCATTGTGGCACCTCGGTCACCGGCTGGAGCGCTTCGAGGTGAGTGGGCCGGCTTCCCGCACCGTCACGCGGCTCGAGGCCTACAGCCCGGACCTCATCTTCAACATCGCCGGCCCAGCGGTGCAGTACCTGGAGAATGGACTCACCCTCCTCCACGAAGGAAGCTGGCAGGAGGATTACGAGCTGTCCCGGGGACTTCACGTGGAAATGGTGGAGGCCGCCTACCTGAGTGGTGGACACGAGCGCATGGAGCGCTACGCGCGCGAGGCGCTGTCTCATGCCCACCAGTTGATGGATGTGATCCAGGTCCATGAGCTCAAGATCCAGGCCTGCCAGGCCCAGAATCGCCTCGCCGCGGCTCTCAACCTGGGCCTGCACGGCTAGCAGAGCTCGGCATCTCCTTCCCCAGCACCCCCGAGACCGAGAACCAGGAGGCCGCCTTCATGGCGATCCGCCGCCTCCTGGGAGAGCTGGTAGAGGCGGAGCGGGCTCGCGTCCGCGGAGACCGCTGGCAAGCCGTTGAGCTCTACCAGGCCGCCATCGAGGGTGCCCGCGAGCAGGGATTCATCCGGGAAGAGGCTGTAGCCAACGAGCGCATCGGCCTCTTCTGGGAGACTCAGCACAAGCCGGAGTATGCACGCATGCACCTGAAGCGCGCGCGACAGCTCTATGATGCCTGGGGGGCCCAGGGCAAGGTTGCCGCGCTGGCGAAGCACATTTCGCGGACTGAATTCCCGGAGCCCCCCGTCGGCTCCAGCTCCGATTTGGGTTCCGGCCAGTCCTCGACGGTTCCCACCTTCAATCTCGATCTCCTCTCCATCATCCGGGCAGCCCGCGCCATCTCGAGCGAGCTCGTCCAGGCCGAACTCCTCCACACGATGCTGCGCATCATCCAGGAGAATGCCGGCGCCCAGTATGCGGCTCTCGTGGACTTCCAGGAGGGAGTGGGCTGGCTCATCCGCGGCCAGACCCAGATGGAGCAGCGCGCGCCCGAAGAGCTGCCTGAGAGCGTGCTCAACTACGTCCGCCGCACGCTCAAGCCCGTCGTCATTGACGATGCCAGCATCCAGAGTCCCTATGCCGATGACGCAGTGGTGCGCAGCCGAGGATTGCACTCGGTGCTATGCCTCCCCCTCATCCATCGCGAGCGCCAGCACGGGATTCTCTACCTCGAGAATTCGCTCTCGACCCACGCATTCAGCGAAGCACGCCAGGACATCGTCGAGATCCTCGCGTCCCAGGCCGCGGTCGCCCTGGACAATGCCGCTCTGTATCACCATCTGACGGAGCGGAATCGTGCATTGGAGACCTCTCGCAGCGCCATCTCGGCGAAGAACGCGATAGGGGAGATGCCCCCCGAAGCAAATCCATGCACCAGGATCTCGATCCGACAGGACGAGAACCATACGACGGTGGCCGTGGTTGATAATGGGGTGGGTTTTGATGAAGGATTGAAAGAGAAGCTCTTCGCCTCTGGTTTCACCACCAGGGAAGGTGGCCACGGCTATGGACTGCACAGCGCCGCAGTGAGTGTCCAGTCACTCGGCGGGAAGATAGAGGCGCACAGCGATGGACCGGGCCATGGAGCAAGGTTTCAGTTCGTTCTGCCGCGCAACCGGAATGCCGCAGCCAGCAAGGCGCATCGGAGCCAGGGCGGGCATGAATAGGCGCCTCCAGGTTTGTGGCCTGGAGTTCCGTGTAGCCAACTTATGAGGTATGTCCACAAAACCGGGGCATGCCCAGGGTTCAGGCGCGTACCCGGCTCTTGTCCGGGTCATAGAAGGGAAATCGTACGACGGTTGCCGGAATGCGCTTCTGGTGACCGTCGAGCTTGCCAATCTCGACTTCGGTCCCCATCGCCACGTACTTCACGTCCATGCGTGCCAGCGCGATGTTCTTGCGCAGCAGGGGCGAGCGCGTACCGCTGGTGACGGTGCCTATCTGTGCTCGGCCGGCATACACGCGGTCACCGTGACCCGCTGGCTCGTTGCCTTCGAGCTCCAGCCCGACCAGCTGGCGCTGCGGATGTGCCTTGCGCTCCATCAAGGCCTCGCGACCGATGAAGTCCTCCTCCTTGCTCTTGAGTGGTACGGTGAATCCAATGCCTGCCTCGAAGGGGTCGGTCTGATCGTTGAATTCGTAACCGGCGAAGATCAGCCCGGCTTCGATGCGCAGCATGTTGAGCGCATCCAGACCCAGGGGCATGAGGCCGCGCGGCTCGCCGGCCTTCCAGACGGCGTCCCACACCGCGGGCGCCTGCGTCGGGTGACACCAGACCTCGTAGCCGAGCTCGCCGGTATAGCCGGTCCGCGAGACGATGATCGGAATGCCAGTCGGTCCGCCGATGCGTCCGATGAGGAAGCGGAACCAGCCGAGCTCGTCCAGGGTGGGCTGCGTGGCTCCCGTCCACACCACTTCGCGCAGGATCTCCCGGCTGTTCGGGCCCTGCACCGCGATGTTGTGAAGCTGATCCGTGGACGACTTGACCCAGACGCGCAGGCCACGTCGTTCGGCTTGTTCGCGCAGCCATACGCCGCCGTATTCCTCACCGCAGATCCAGCGGAAATTGTCGGCGCCGAGCCGGAACAGCGTTCCGTCGTCGATCATGCCGCCGGTCGGGTAGCACATGGCGCTGTAGACCACGTGGCCCACGCCGACACGGCGGATGTCGCGCGTCAGTGTGAGTTGCAGCAGGGCCTCGGCATCCGGACCGAGGACCTCGAATTTGCGCAACGGCGACAGGTCCATCACCACCGCCTTCTCGCGACACGCGTAGTACTCCTCGGTCGGTCCCTTGCCGGTGTAACAAGCCGGGAGCCAGTAGCCACGGTATTCCACCAGGTTGCGTGTGAGCAGTGAGGTGCGCGGATGGAAGCCGGTTTCCTTGGTGAGTCTGGGTTCCGCGTCGGGAGTCATTCTGAAGGCAATCGCTTTCTTGAAGAGATTCCTGGCCGGGTAGACACGCACCTGGATGTCGGTCGGGTTCCAGGCATTGGTCGGATCGATGTCGTCGGGACAGGCCGATGAGCCGCACACCAGGTCGCGCGAGGCCCGCATCAGCACGTAATCACCCGGCCTCGACCAGGGGTCATCCAGATAGATGGCGTTCTGGGCGTCCAGGAAGGTGTTGTAGAAGAGATTGATGGCCGTCCAGCCAGGACGTGTCCTCAAGCCGTACGGTGCCAGCACGGCGTTGAAGTTGTCCGAACAGTTGGCGTGGCCGAAGTAGCCTTTGTCTTCGTAGAACCTGGCGAAGCATGCCAGTCCGAAGGTGTCGTGACGCCCGCAGGTGTCCTGGACGACCTCCACCAGGGGTTGCAGATCCTGGCCGAAGAACTTCGAGTGCAGCCCCGGGCCAGGGTAGACCTTGCCGGTCAGCGAGCGCGTCGACGTCGGATCGATGCCAATCTCGAGGCCTGCCTCGAGGCACGCGCGATCGAAGGCCAGGAAGTCCGAACACTGACGGCCCTCGATGTCGATGATCTGGATGTACTCGCCTTCGAACGCCTCATAGGCGAGCGCGGTCGCGCGGTCGACGCGGAGATCGAGCCGAGGTTCGGCCAGGGGTTCGGGGGGTTCCACGAGCCGGCGCGCGGCCGGTTGTGCGCGGTCGATGAAGACGACGAGCTCGGTCGGAGCATCGTGCGCGTCCACGGCCATTGGCCCGCCGACCGAGACCACGGCGCAAATGGCCGAGGCCTCGGCGACGTATGACACGGAGGCACCCGCCGGTGTGTCGAACCCAAACACCGGAATGGCGCGTGCGTCCCGCAGCGCGACCCCCCGCCGCGCCAGCGCCGAGATGACACCCTCTCCCTCGTTGCCGGAGGCCTCGAGCAGACTCAACAGACCGTCCGCTCGGCTCGAGGTCGTCACGCCCAGCAACTCCGGTCGCGATTGCCCTCGAGCATCGAAGACCACGAGCTCGCCCGGTTGGCGGCCCTCGGGATCGAGCACACGCAGCCGATCTCCGGCGGACAGCGCGACGACGATGGAGCCGCCACCAGGGACGACGTAGCGCTCGACGCCCACCGGCAAGGTGCGCAAGCCTGGCACCCGCAGGCCACGGGGCACAGCGGCATTCATGACGGACACTCCGGGAGACTCGTTTTCATCGGTACCCTCGACGACGTGGGCTCAGGCGGCCGAGGACTTCCTACCGTTGGCTTCGGCGAGCAACTTCTCGGCGAGTTGGCGCTTGCCGTCGGCGTCGAGCTTCTTCAACTCGTTGTTCAACACGCGCTCGTTGATCGTCTGGTTCCAGTAATCGAGTGACTGCGTGCCGAGCAGGGCCATCTTGCCGACGAACTGACGCAGCACTTCGTTGGTCGGGCCCATGACCCAGCCCGCCTTGGCGTCACGCAGATAGCGTTCGATGCCAAGCGCCGGCTTGTAGGCCGTGCCGCCGCAGGCATGCAGCATCTTGTCCGAGACGTGCGCGACGTTCTTCGCGGCGATGAACTTCACCTGCCACATCCAGTGCAGGAACTGGGTGCGGAGCAGGGTGGCGGGATCCTTGTGCAGGAACCAGTCGCAGTTGTTGGTGGCCTCATCCAGGGCCTGGCCCAGTTGATAGTCGAGGGCGCGTGCGGCGTTGGTGTCCATGATGCACTCGCCGACGTAGTCCTGGATGGTCGGGTAGTCGGCGACGCGCATGCCGACATCGACGTGGGTCTTCCCGGTCGTATGTTTCTTCGCGATGTCGATCATGCCCAGCGCGATGCCATTCCAGCAGGCGGACGAGCACAGGAGGAAGAAGGGATCGACGCACTCGTCGTTGGAAGTCGCGCCGTCACCGATCGGGCCGACCAGCCGGTTCCTCGGAATCTCCACATTGTCGATTTCTATCGGGCCGGATTGATTGCCGCGCAGCCCCAGACCGTCCCAGTTGGCGGGATCGGACTTCACCTCGTCGCTCATGATGAGGAAGCAGGAGAGGTTCGCGTAGTTGCCGCCGAAATCGGGACTGGTGGTCTGCACGATGTACCAGTCAGCGAAACCGCCCGAGGTGGTCCAGGAGGCTTTCTTGCGCACCCGCCAGCCCGTCGGTGTCTCTTCGGCGCTCGACGAGACCGGATACCAGAAGTGCGAGCCGGTTTCAGGGTCGGAATAGGACAGCGTGCCGATGAGACAGTCCCTGTCGACGCGCTTGAAGATGTCCTGCAGCACCGGGTTGTCGTGATGGCGGAGGAGACCGGCGGCGACCGCGCCCAGGTGCATGGTGTAACACATGGCGGTGCTCGCACAGCCGTAGCGCGCGATGGTCTCGACGACCATCGCGGCACAGACGTGGTTCTGGCCCATCCCCCCCAGTTCTTTCGGCACGATGAGGCCGAGCAGGCCGAGCTTCGCCAGGGCCTCGAGGTTCTTGCGCGGATAGACAAGCTTCTTGTCGCTCTCCACGGCGTTCACGCGCAGCGTGGTCCGGCAAAGGTCGATCAGCGCCGCCTGGAGCTTCTTCTGCTCGTCGGTCAGGAGCCATTGTGGATCGAACTCGAATCCCAAGCCCCAGAACTCCTGATCTCCCCACGTCTTCTTGTTGCTCATGACGCGTCTCCCATCTCGCGGATGTGGCCACCGCAGCCACTTTCTTTGCATCGAACAGCATACCACGTGAAGGGTTTCCGTCTCCGGCCTTCGGAGGACTCCTCCTTGCGATCGCAGTCCTTGGACAGACGTCTCTCGCGATTGAGCCAACCAAAGGTTCGCTCGACAATCAGTTGGGGAGGCTCATGGCTTCCTGGTAGGTGGCTTCGATCCCACCTCAGCTGGAGTGAGCCTCGAGCAGCCACGATCGCAGGATTGGCAGCACGTTCCCGGGCTGCATGGCCGCGGTGTGGTCCAGCCCGTCGAGGAGGCGGACCTCCCACCCGAGCGCCTCGAGCTCCGAGCGTCTTTGGAGCAGGGGCCCCGCCAGGCTGACGAGCACGTCGCCCCACTCCTTGCCGTAACGGATTTCGTCCCTGCTCCCGGCGAAGCACAGCCGCGAACACCGGAGCCGCGATTGGATCGCCGAGTCGTCGAAGGACTGGAGGGCGGTGTAGAGGGTGACGAACTGCTTCGTCTGCTCTTTCGAAATCCCTTCGGTGGACCATTCGTCACCGTTGGCCTGCCGTCCCGCGTTCTCGTGGGCCGCGAGGGTGACGCGGAGCATCTCGCGGTAGGGGCCCCCCAGCGGCGGAAAGCCACCCATCACCAGGGCGGAGAGCCGGTCGGTTCGGAGCGCGAGCTGCAGTCCCACCAGCCCCAACCACGAGTACCCGTAGTACGCGAACCGTGACGCACCCGCCGCCTGCGCCACCGCCAGTACATCCTTGACGATGTTCTCTGGCGTCAGCGTGTCCGGCTTCGGCTCGCGGAGCACGTGACCTTCGTAGTCGAAGGCGATCACGCGCAGGCGCTCCTGGAGCCCTTCGATGAGGTGCTTCCCCAGGGCGGGGTCGTTGCCATAGGCGCGCAGCAGCTCCGCCCGTTCCCCCTCGACAGGCCTGGGATTCACCGGCAGCAGCAGCGCGGGGCCCTCTCCGAAGACCTCGAACTCCAACGTGCTTCCATCGTGCAGGGTGGCTCCAGGCATGGCCGCTCCTCAAATTTGAGTAGCCAGAGCATACAGAAGGTGGCGGACTAGTCAAATTGGAATAGTCTTCGCCGCATGAGCGTCGTGCGGCTGTTCGTCCTGGGAGTGGTGCGCCTGCGCGGACAGGCCCATGGTTACGCCGTGCACCGTGAGCTCGGCACGTGGCGGATAGACACCTGGACGCGCGTCCGGCCCGGTTCCATCTACCACTCGCTCAAGCAGCTCACGAAAGAGGGGAAGTTGCGCGCGCTGGGGGTGGAAGAGAGCGCCGAGGGGCCCGGCCGTGAGCTCTTCTCGCTCACCCGCGAGGGGGAGGCCGAATTCCTGGAGCGCCTCGAGGCGGCGTTGTCGAGCTTCGATCTCGAGGAGCTGGGCGCGGGTGTGGCGTTCATGACCGCCCTGCCTCGCACGCGGGTGCTCGCCCTGCTGCGCTCACAGCATCAGCGAGCGACCGCAGCCTGCGAGGGCCTCGAGAAGATGCTGCCCATGTTCCCCCAGCGCGCCGAGCCGCCGCACACCGCGGACCTGCTCACACTCTGGACCGGTAGCGTGGCGGCGGTCGCCAGGTTCACCGAGGGGCTCATCGCCCGGCTCGAAGCGGGCGAGTACACAATGGCGGGCGAGTGAAGAGCCGTCAGCGAGGCTCGGAGCCGCCGCCACCGTCCAGGCTGGTGACAGGAGGGCGCGGCACCGCGACGGGCAGAAGGCATCTACGCTCGTAATCACTGTACGATCGCCCCACGCTCGCCGCGCCTCAGGCGGCGGACCCGCCTCTTGCGGATTCAGCTCCGCTCCCGCGCGAGGGGGCCCTGAAATCCTCCCGTCCGAGGATCCGGTCGATCTCCTGCATCTGCCGCGGGGTCAGTGGTCCGAATTCCAGGGCGCGGGCATTTTCCTCCGCCTGCGCTACCGTGCGGAATCCCGGAATTGGCAGGGTCACCGGGCTGTGTGCCCACAGCCAGGCCAGTGCGCCCTGGGCAAGGGTCCGGCCCTGGGAGGTGAGGATGTCCTTCACCTGCTCCAGGCGGGCAAGCCATTCAGGATTGGGCTGACCGTTCTGGAAGTACTTCATCCAGGGTACGTTGGCACCGCGAATGTCGGTGGAGTCGAAGCGTGCACCTCTGGCGTATTTTCCGGTCAGCAGGCCCATTGCCAGAGGACCCCGGTTGATGCTGGCCATGCCAATCTCCTCGCAGAGCCTGAGCATTTCAGGATTGTCCTCGAAGATGTTGAGCTGGTGCTGGATGGCCGCACAGTGCTTTCCGGCGGTGAAAGCCCTGGCCCGCACCGGATCATCGGTGCTCCATCCATAGGCGCGGATGTGGCCCTCCGCCACCAGGGATTCCAGGGTGTCCAGCACCTCATCCACCTGATCCGCGGGATGGTCGCCCACATGGAACAGGAACAGGTCGATGTATTCCGTACCCAACCTGCGCAGGCTGGCCTCGCAGGAGCGGCGGATGGCTTCCTGATGGACCTCCGGACCGTCTACCAGCTTCTGGTCGTCCAGCACCCGGTAGCCGAACTTCGTGGCGATCACCACGCTGGACCTGTGGCTGCCGAGGGCTTTTCCCAGAATCCTCTCACTGTGCCCAGCCCCATAATTGGCAGCGGTGTCAAAGAAGGTCACGCCCAGGTCGACCGCCCTATGGATCGCCTGGATGGATTCCCGGTCGTCCACCGGTCCGTAACCCCATTCGTCGGTGCCGCCCCGGAAGGGGCCTCCGATGGTCCATCCGCCCAGTCCGAGGGCGCTGACCTGAATGCCTGTGTTTCCCAGCTTGCGTTTAGACATGACTCCTCCTTGGCTTCGCTTCTGGCGAAACCTCTTGCGTGGGTTTTCTGTTGTTGTGCGGGAGTGGTCTTTCCTGGCTCAGCGGATCAGCCAGGCCACTTCGGTGCGGTAATCGGCGGTGTCGTCGGTGTTGCTCTGTTCGAACAGGTACACCTCATAGGGGGGCCCCTGGGTTTCGTGGCCGTGTTCCCGGATCCAGTTCCAGACCGCTTCATAGGCTCCCTGCAGCCCGAAATCCCCGCCGCAATCCCCCCCATGCACCGTGTAGGCCGCCGTTCCTCCCGGGAGGGTCAGCACATCGAACCCTTCTGGAAGCAGCAGGGGTCCATCGATCGTAAAGGGCTGGCAGACCTCCACATCCCAGGTGTCCTCCCCCTCGCTCTCGAAGTACCGCACGATTCCTGACCCGGCCGGGTGGGCTCCCGCCGCCCTGAGAGCCTTGAGCAGCGCTGGCTGTGTGGCATCAATGAAGGAACAGGAATGCTCGGGGGCGCAGCGGGCACGCCGGGTGATGCAGCGCTGGGGTAGTACTTTTTTGGTGTTCACCTGATACAGGGGCCGCTCGGCCTGCATGAAGGCCCGCAGGTCGCTCAGGACCCGCTGGATGTCCTCCTGCTGGGCCTGCAGCTTTCGCTGCTGCTGCTGGAGCAGGCTGGAGAGCTCGGATGCTTGCCATGCCCTCAGGGCTTCCCGGATGTCCTCCAGAGACATGTTGAAGTCCCTCAGACGGGTAATTCTGCGGGCGTCTTCCAGTTGGCTGAAGCTGTAGTAGTGGTAGCCCGAAAGGGGATCGGTATGCACCGGACGGAGCAACCCCTGCTCGGCGTACACCCGCAGCGCCTTGCGGGTCAGGCGCTGAGCCATCCCCTCATTTTAGCAGGGGAGCAAGGGAGCGGTGTGTAGGCTGAGTGGTGCGAAAAGTAGGACGGGCGCTATTACTTCTGCGGTCATGCGCAAGCCACGCCTCAATGACCAGCAGGTGCACAAGTTCCTGGAGTCGCTCTTCGAGGAGGACCTGCACGCCAAACGCATTCTCTCCTTGTCC